>NZ_CAWNYS010000196.1:0-16780 GCF_963878295.1 Aeromonas sp. HMWF014
CTTGCGTGCTTCGCGGGCGGCGATCATGGCGCTGTTGTCGGGCTGCTCAGCCGCTGTGCTGGCGGTCGTCTCCTGCTTGGCCTTGATGCGGGCCAGGGCTGCTGCGACCGGGTCTTCGCCTCCAGCTGCTGTCATGGCCTGGCGGCGCTGGGCTGCCGCCTCGGCGTGACGAGCCTCGCGGGCGGCTTTTTCCCGCTCGAACCGGGCCTGCTTGGCCTCGAAACGCTGTTTGGCACGCTCGGCTTTTTCTGCCTCGGCACGCGCCTCGCGAATATCATCCTTGGCAATCTTGTAGTACTGCACCAGCGGGATCTCGCTCGGGCAGACCCAGGCGCAAGCGCCGCACTCGATACAGTCGAACAGACTGAGCGCTTCTGCCTTGTCGTATTCTTTGGCGCGGCTGTACCAATAGAGCTCCTGGGGCAGCAAAGTGGCCGGGCAGGCATCGGCACAGGCGCTGCAACGGATGCAGGCTTGCTCGGGACCGGCGGGCGGCAGCTCGGCCCGGGTCGGGGAGAGCAGGCAGTTGGTGGCCTTGACCACGGGGACCATGGCGTGGGGCAGGGTGAAACCCATCATGGGGCCCCCCATGATGACCCGCTGGTCCGCCTCGGGTTGCAGCTCGAAACGCTGCAACAGCCAGCGCACTGGTGTGCCCAGCAGTACCCAGGCGTTGCCCGGCTTCTTGAAGGCATCGCCGGTGAGGGTGACGATGCGGGAGATGAGCGGCTCGCCGTCGAGGATGGCGCGCTTGATGGCGAACACGGTGGCCACGTTGAGTACCATGATGCCCATGTCCACCGCCCGGCCTCCCTTGGGTACCTGACGGCCGGTAAGCAGCTCTATGGTCTGCTTGGCACCGCCCGAGGGGTACTTGGTCGGCACCGTCTTGACCAGCACATCCTCATCGGTGGCGTGACGGGTCAGCTCGCCGATGGCGGCGGGTTTGTTGTCTTCCACCCCGATCAGGGTCAGCTTGGGCTTGAGCAGATGCTTGAGCACCCGGATGCCGTCCATGATTTCGTCGGCATACTCCTGCATCAGTCGATCGTCGGTGCTGATATAGGGTTCGCACTCCAGCCCGTTGACGATGAGGATCTCGGTCAGCTGACCGCGACCGTCCAGCTTGCTGTGGGTCGGGAACACGGCGCCGCCGAGGCCCGCAATGCCGGCCTGCTGGATGCGTTCCAGCAGCTCGCCCCGCTCCAGATTCCAGTAGTCGCTGCGGCCCTGCCGCTCACCCCAGGCATCTTCCCCATCCGGGGTGAGCGTGATGCAGAGATCATCGAGGCCGGAGGGGTGCGCTACCGTGTGGTGGCCGATGGCCGTGATGGTGCCCGAGGTGGAGGCGTGCACCGGCACGATGCGCCCCTTGTCGTAGCGGGTCAGCGGCTGACCTTTTTTGACCTTGTCGCCGACCTGTACCAGCAGATCGCCAGACGGACCTGCATGCTGGCGCACCGGAATGATGAGCTGGGGCGGCAGACCCGCGTCCACCACCGGGGTCAGGCTGGATTGGTGCTTGTTCTCGGGAGGGTGAATGCCGCCGTGAAAATCCCACAGAGTGCCGGCTTTGATGCGTTCGAGCAGATGCTGCATGGTTACTCCGCTGTTTATTCCACTATCTTGACCGGAATGGCGACCTTGGCCAGATCCCACTTCCAGTTGTCGACCGTGGTCGGCACCGGGACCATCTCGATACAGTCGGTCGGGCAGGGATCGACACAGAGATCGCAGCCGGTGCACTCGTCGGTGATGACGGTGTGCATCGCCTTGGTGGCACCGACGATGGCATCGACCGGACAGGCCTGGATGCACTTGGTGCAGCCAATGCATTGATCTTCATGGATGAAGGCGACTTTCTTGACCGGGATGGCGGTCTCTGCACTGCCCAGCGGTTGGGGTTCTACCCCCATCAGATCCGCTATCTTGCGCATGGCGGCATCGCCACCGGGCACACACTTGTTGATCTGATCGCCATTGGCCAGCGCCTCGGCATAAGGTTTGCAGCCAGGGTAGCCGCACTGGCCGCACTGGGTCTGTGGCAACAGGGCATCGAGCTGATCGACGATAGGATCGGCTTCTACATGAAACTTGACGGCGGCAAAGCCCAGAATGATGCCGAAGGCCAGGGCCAGCAAAGCCAACACCAGAACGGCAAAGAGTATGTGAGTCATAGCGCTATATCTTGATTAGGCCGGTAAAGCCCATAAAGGCCAGCGACATCAGGCCGGCGGTGATCATGGCAATCGACACCCCGCGAAACGGAGTGGGAACGTCAGCTGCCACCAAGCGTTCACGCATGGCGGCAAACAGTATCAGTACCAGCGAGAAGCCTGCCGCTGCGCCAAACCCGTAGATGATGCTCTGAAGGAAGTTGTGACGCTCGTTGATGCTCAGCAGCGCCACGCCCAGCACGGCACAGTTGGTGGTGATGAGCGGCAGGAAGATGCCAAGCAGGCGATAGAGGGTCGGGCTGCTCTTGCGGATAACCATCTCGGTGAACTGCACTACGACGGCGATCACAAGAATGAAAGCAAGGGTGCGCAGGTAGGCGATGTTCAGCGGGATCAGGATATAGTGTTCCATCAGATAGGAACTGGCGCTGGCCAGCGTCATCACGAAGGTGGTCGCCAGCCCCATGCCGACGGCGGTCTCCAGCTTGCCGGAGACGCCCATAAAGGGACACAGGCCGAGAAACTTCACCAGAACGAAGTTGTTAATCAGCACAGTACTGACCAATAAAAGCAGGTACTCAGTCATGGGAGATGGGTTATCCGGTTTGAAGGCGGCGGTATTATCTGATTTTAGGTCTCCTTAAACAACCGCAAGGCCGCATGGTTATTATTCAAATGGCCAATTTCATGGAGGAAATGTGCGCCCTTTACCCATTTTTACCCTGACCCTGGCAATGCTGCTCTGGTCCAGCTCCTTTATCGCCCTCAAGCACGTGTTGGGGATCTGGGGCTTCGGTCAGGTGCTGTTCATGCGCATGAGTGTGGCCGCGCTCTGCTGGCTGCTTTGTTACCGCTATCTGGGCAATTTCACCTATCAAAAGGGGGATTGGCGCTGGCTGGCCCTGATGGGGGGACTGGAGCCCTGCCTCTATTTCCTGCTGGAGGTGAATGCCCTGCGCTACACCAGTGCCGGGCAGGCGGGCATGGTTTGTGCCATGTTACCGCTCATCGTGGCCCTGGTTGCCTTTGTGCTGCTCAGGGAGCGGGTCAGTCGCCGCCAGTTGCTCGGGTTTGCCATCGCCATCGTCGGCATCGCCCTGCTGGGGCTGAGCAGCGGAGTGGACGAGTTTGCCCCCAACGCCCTGCTCGGTAATAGCCTGGAGATGGGGGCCATGCTGTGCGCCGCCACCTATTCAGTGGTATTCAAGAAGCTCTCCAGTCGTTACAGCGTGCTGACCCTGACCGCGTTGCAGGCGTTTATCGGTACCCTCTTCTTTGCCCCCTTCGCTTTCCGCGAGCCCTGGCCGACGGCCTGGGCCTGGCAGGACATGGTGGTCATCGTCTTCCTCGGTGCCTTTGTGACGCTCGGGGCCTACTTGCTTTACAACTGGTCGGTGACCCAGGTCAAGGTGACGCTGGCGGCGGCCTATGTGAACCTCATCCCGGTGTTTACCCTGTTGCTGGCTTATCTGCTGCTCGGTGAAACCCTGACGTCGCTGCAGTGGCTTGCCTGTGGCGCCGTTCTGCGGGGTATTGCTGTTGGGCAACTGCCTGCTCGGCGCAAGGTACGCGAGCCTGTTATCGCCGACAGCTGATCTGTCCCGCGCTACCGGGACGCGCTGGCGCTTTTGGCGGCCAGTTGCTGCACTTCGTCCGCCACCACGGCAAAGCCGCGCCCCGGGGCCAGCCCGGTTTTGGCCGTGCGGGGCCGTGAATCTGTTCATTTTCCCCGCAGTTCAACACATCAGAGCACCCTATCACGGCAAGATGAGGTATCTTATGCACCGATTTCATCCATTTAACGGATCCGAGACCCCCATATGATTATCAAACCCAAGGTTCGCGGCTTTATCTGCACCACCACTCACCCGGTTGGCTGTGAGGCCAATGTTCGTCGCCAGATCGCTTACACCCAAGAGCAGGGCATGATTGCCAATGGCCCCAAGCGGGTGCTGGTGATAGGCGCCTCCACCGGTTATGGTCTGGCCTCCCGGATTGCCACTGCCTTTGGTAGCGGCGCTGCCACCATTGGCGTCTTCTTCGAAAAGCCGAGCAGCGAGACCAAGACGGGCTCCGCCGGTTGGTACAACTCAGCCGCCTTCGACAAGGCCGCCAAAGAGGCGGGTTTGTATGCGAAAAGCGTCAACGGCGATGCCTTCTCCAACGAGTGCCGCGCCAAGGTGATCGAGCTCATCAAGGCCGATCTGGGTCAAATTGATCTGGTGGTCTACTCCCTGGCCTCACCAGTGCGCAAGATGCCACAAACCGGTGAAGTCGTGCGTTCTGCCCTCAAACCGATCGGTGAGGTCTATACCACCACCGCCATCGATACCAACAAGGATCAGATCATCACCGCCACCGTCGAGCCGGCGAACGAGGAAGAGATCCAGAACACCATCACCGTCATGGGCGGTCAGGATTGGGAGCTGTGGATGGCGGCCCTGCGTGACGCGGGTGTGCTGGCCGACGGCGCCAAGTCCGTCGCTTACTCCTACATCGGCACCGATCTGACCTGGCCCATCTACTGGCATGGCACTCTGGGCCGCGCCAAGGAAGATCTGGACCGCGCCGCTACCGCCATCCGTGGCGATCTGGCTGCCAAGGGCGGCACCGCCCACGTGGCCGTGCTGAAATCCGTGGTGACCCAGGCCTCTTCCGCCATTCCGGTGATGCCGCTCTATATCTCCATGGCCTTCAAGATCATGAAAGAGAAGGGCATTCACGAGGGCTGCATGGAGCAGGTGGATCGCATGATGCGCACCCGTCTCTATGGGGAGGCGTTGGTACTGGACGAGCAGGCCCGCATCCGTATGGATGACTGGGAACTGCGTGATGACGTGCAGCAGACCTGCCGCGATCTGTGGCCCTCCATCACCAGCGAGAATCTCTCCGATCTGACCGACTACACCGGCTACAAGCAGGAGTTCCTGCGCCTGTTCGGTTTCGGTCTGGCCGAGGTGGATTACGAGGCGGATGTCAACCCGGACGTGACATTCGACGTGGTCGAGCTCTGATCCTGACGCAAGCGAAAACAGGGCCCCCTCTTTGGAAAAAGAGGGGGCTTTTTTTATCAACGCAATGGTGTGGCGGTGGCGTGGTTGCCTCGCACTATGGTCGTGAGAGGGATAGCGCCACATTGGTTGCCATCATCATGGCGCGCAAGATGAAAAAGGCTCCAAAGGAGCCTTTTTGTTGCGATGCGTTGTGCTTACTGCTTGTAACCCTTGAGGAAGCGGGCGAGGCGGCCAATGGCCTCTTCCAGCTCCTCTTCACGGGGCAGGAACACCAGCCGGAAGTGATCCGGCGCCGGCCAGTTGAAGCCGGTGCCCTGCACCAGCAGCAGTTTCTCTTGCTGCAGCAGGTCGAACACCATCTTCTGGTCATCGCGAATGTCATACACCTTGGGATCCAGGCGCGGGAACATGTAGAGCGCCCCCTTGGGCTTGACGCAGGAGACCCCGGGGATCTCGTTGAGCAGCTCCCACGCCTTGTCGCGCTGACGGCGCAGGCGGCCGCCCGGCAGGATCAGCTCGTTGATGCTCTGGTAGCCACCGAGCGCGGTCTGGATGGCGTGCTGCATCGGCACGTTGGCACACAGCCGCATGGAGGCCAGCATCTCCAGCCCCTCGATATACCCCTTGGCACGGCCCTTGGGACCGGTAATGACCATCCAGCCCTGACGGAAGCCACAGGCACGGTAGGCCTTGGAGAGGCCGTTGAAGGTCACCACCATCACATCGTCACACAGGGTGCAGACGCTGGTGTGAGAGATGTCGTCGTAGAGGATCTTGTCATAGATCTCGTCGGCGAAAATGATGAGGTTGTGCTGGCGGGCGATCTCGATGACCTCCAGCAGAAACTCGCTGCCGTAGACGGCGCCGGTCGGGTTGTTGGGGTTGATCAGCACCAGGCCGCGGGTGCGCGGCGTGATACGGGCGCGGATATCGTCGAGATCCGGATACCAGTCGGCGCCTTCGTCGCAGCGATAGTGCACCGCATGGCCACCGGAGAGGGTGACGGCGGCAGTCCAGAGCGGGTAGTCGGGGGAGGGCACCAGCATCTCGTCGCCGTTGTTGAGCAGCGCCTGCATCGCCATCACGATCAGTTCGCTCGCGCCATTGCCGATGTAGATATCATCGATATCGACCTTGCGCATCCCTTTTTGCTGGTAGTACTGCATCACCGCCTTGCGGGCCGAGAAGAGCCCCTTGGAATCGCAGTAGCCCTGACTCAGCGGCATGTTGAGGATCACATCCTTGATGATCTCTTCCGGCGCATCGAAACCGAACGGGGCCGGGTTGCCGATATTGAGCTTGATAATGCGGTGGCCTTCGTCTTCGAGACGGCGAGCCTCTTTATGCACCGGGCCGCGAATGTCATAGCAGACATCGTCGAGCTTGTGCGACTTGTCGATAGTGAACATGGTGAGTGTGCTTCCTTCCCCGTGGGGACGCGTTGGCGAAAAAGGCGATTTTTAGTATCAAATTTCTTTTCCTCTATTCTTCACAGAATTGAATGCTAGAACAATCTTATTATTAGTAGAATTCCCTGATTTTTAGCCTTCAAACAGGGTTGCTGAAACGTTAAATTCAGCACAATCGTTTGTGTGAGCCGAGGTTCACTAGTGAAAGATGAGGGGCTGATTAACAAAGTTGCCCAACTGTGTTGAAATATTCGCATCCAATGGCACGATTGGCTTGCGATAAAAAGTCGTGGCTTGTCTCCTGTGTGGCGCCTTGGCGCGTCGTTGATGGGCCCATTGTGGTCATCTGTTGAGGTATTTCCATGCACGCACCCGCGCCCGGCCGTTATCGCCACTTCAAGGGAGGGTTTTATCAGGTGCTCACCCTGGCCCTGCACACCGAAACCCGGGAGCCGCTGGTGATCTATCAATCCGAGCAGGATGGGGTTGTCTATGCCCGTCCTGTCGCCCTGTTCATGGAGTGGATCGAGCATCAGGGGCAGGTGGTGAGCCGCTTCACCCCGACCGAGGGCTAAACGGCGGTTTGCACCATCAAAAAAGGCGCCATCAGGCGCCTTTTTCCCATGTGGGGGAGCTTACTGGTAGAGACCCAGGTTCTCTTTGGCATAGGCTTCGAAATCGGTGCAGCCACCAAGGTGCTGCTCGTCCAGGAAGATTTGCGGCACTGTATTGACCGGCTTGCCGGCGCTCTTGGCCAGATCTTCTTTGGTGATGCCTTCGGCGTGGATGTCCACGTAGCGGAATTTGAAGTCATCGCGCTGCTCGGTCAGCTGCTCGGCGACCTGTACGGCACGGACACAGTAGGGGCAACCCGGGCGACCAAAAATCACTGCAAACATATTTATTCTCCGTTCTTTAAGCCGTTTTTGTATGGCCGTTGATATGAGGCCGGCAACAGCATAGCCATGCCTCGTGGCGACTTGAAGCCGAAATTATCGATACCGTGATTCGAGTGGGCCTATTACCGCATCGCGGGTCGGCGATATGGCGATGGTTGCCACCCGATTCTCAGCCGCTCACTGCGGCTCGGCAATCTGGATCGGCTGCTGTTGATAGATGCTCTCAAGCACCCCTTTCTCGAACACTGTCCATGGCCAGGCGGCCTTGCTGGCACGGTAGCGCTCGTGGGTGGCGGGATCCTGCGACAGGCCGCGCTGGAACATCACGAAGGCCTTGCGCTGACCCCCGGCTGTATCGATGAAGCCGGCCAGATTGGAGGTGCCGGTGATGGTGCCGGTTTTGGCATGCACCTTGTTTTTCATCATGGGGGCGGTGACACTGCGCCGCCAAGCCAAGGTGCCATCCACCTGAGAGCTGGGCAGCAACTTGATGAGACCGAGTTCGGCATCGTTTTTCTGGATGAAGTTGAGCACTGACAGCATCTGGCGGGCGCTGATGAGGTTGTGGGCCGAGAGCCCCGAGCCGTCGGCCAGGGTGGCGTTGCCCAGATCGATACCGTTTTTGGTCAGGATGGCACGCACTGCCATGGTGCCGCTGCGATAGCTGCCCGGCTTGTTGTAGTAGTGACGGCCCACGGTTTTGAGGAAGGTGTCGGCGTAGAGGTTGTCCGACTTTTTCAGCATCTTGGAGAGCATGATGGGCAATGAGACCGAATAGTGGGTGCCCAGCGTCTCGGCGCCGATCGGTGCCTTGTGGGTCACTCGCAGCAGCCCCTCGTGCTTGATGCCGGCCCGGTTCATCGCCCAGCGGATGTTGTCCCAGCCCCAGGCTTCCACGTCATGGATGGCGAAACGCAGACCCTGAGGCTCCTTGTTCGGGGTAATACAGCCCTTGAGCTCGTAGAAGTTGCCCTTGGCCATGTCCACTTCCAGCGCGCAGAACTGGCGCGCCATGTCGCCGTAGCTCATCACTTCTACGTTGTCGGTACCGATGCCGATGGCCACGCCGGTGGCCACATTGCCGGTGGCGGGTTTGCCAATCTGGGTAGCGGTGATGGTGCCATAGGCGCAGTTTTTGTCGATGATGACCGACGATACAGGGGCAGCGAAGCAGAGGGTCTGATCTCCCCACGACCAGCCGTTGCCGCGCTCGTAGCCGTTGTAGGCGCCGGTGTTGACGTAGACATTGCCCTTGATGCGGGTGACGCCGAGCTGTTTGAACAGCGCCAGCAGGTCCATTCGGGAGAGGGTGGGATCGCCGACGAAGTTGATCCAGATGTCGCCGTTGATAGCGTCACCCTGTTTGGCGCCCGGCTGGGCCTGAATGTCGGTGGCAAAGCGAAAATCTGCCCCGAGCTCGAGGCGGGCGGCCAATGCGGTAAGCACCTTCATGGTGGAGGCGGGGGCGATCATCTGATCCGCATGACGGGCAAACTCAACGCCGTTATTGCCCTGCACTATGATGGCGTACTGGCCACCCTGAGGGGGCGTCAGCGGGGCGGCCTGAGCCGCCAGAGAAAAGAGAGCACAAAAACCAATCAACAGCCGCTGCATAAGATCCTCTAACGTGACGAAGGGTGTCGGCAGTGCGATGCCGACCCTGATAATTCAACCTTGTGTTACCCGTCGATGCGAAATCGACGGGAGTAACGCAATTCATGCTATTTATGCCGGTCGCCAGTGACTATCACGCCATCGAGTTGGCGGTGCGATAGCGGCCGTCATAATCAAAAATCTTCTCTTTTATCTGCCAAAAACGGCCCGATTTACGGGCGATGACAAAATCCGGATGACGGAACTGACTTTGCGCGGCCAGCACGCTCGCCAGGGTGGTGAATTCGGGCTCCAGCCCCGGGGCGGGCCAATGATGACGCACAAAGCGCTGTTGAAACAAGCGTTGTGCGCCCGGGGAGTGAAAACCGAAGTATTCACTCAGGGTCAGACCATCCTCATCGTGGTAGGTCACCTCCAGCCGTTCCCCCTGTTTGCCGCGCCCTGCGGTGAGGGTCAGCCCCGCGCAGCGAATGACCATGCAATCCTTGAGATTGAGGGCTTCTTTCAGCTTGTCGTCCGGATCCACCAGTAGCTGATCGCAGCTTTGGCAGCGGCGGGCGGCGATGTCGTTTTCGGCGCCGCAGGCGGGGCAAATTTTTGACCGAAAGCGGTAGTCGCACTCCTCGCGGTTGCCCTCATCATCTTCAAACAAGCCCTGACAGCGGCGACCGTAGTGCTCAATCACCTTGCCATCCTCATCGGTTTTACCCCAGAAGGTGTTGGCAAAGCCGCAGGCGGGGCAGGGCACCTGCACCGGCTCGGTGCCGGCGTGAGGCCTGGGCTCCCCCACCTCGGGGGCAAACAGATTGAAGTTGTTGCCCGCATAGTCGAGCACCAGACAATCGCTCTTGTCCGGCGAGAGGCGCAGGCCGCGGCCGACGATCTGTTGATAGAGCGAGACCGACTCGGTAGGCCGCAGCATGACGATGAGATCCACGTGGGGAGCATCGAAGCCGGTGGTGAGCACGGCCACATTGACCAAAAACTTGAGCTCTCGCGCCTTGAAGGCATGGATCAGGGCGTTGCGCTCCGGGCCCGGCGTCTCGCCGGTGATCAGGGCCGCTTGCTCCCCTTTGGCTCCGAGCAGGCCGTGGACTTCGCTGGCATGCTCGACGGTGGCGGCGAAGATCATCACCCCTTGCCGGTCGGTGGCGTATTCCAGCACCTGGCTCAGGATATGAGGGGTAACCCGCTGCTGGCGTTTGAGCTCGCCATTGAGATCCGCCTCGCTGAACAGGCCGTTCTCCCGCGCCACCAGCTTGCTGAAGTCGTAGTGGACGATGGGGGCATCGACGAGACGGGGTGGCGTCAGGTAGCCGTTTTTCACCATGAAGCGCAGGGGCAGCTCGAACACGCAGTCGCCAAACAGTCGCTCGCCGTGACTCTTCACCATGCCATGGTAGTGGCGCCGGTAGATCCAGCCCAGCCCCAGCCGATAGGGGGTGGCGGTGAGACCCAGAATTTTGAGGGCCGGATTGGCGGCCTTGAGATGCTCGATCACCTGATGGTACTGGCTGTCGTCATCCAGCGAAACCCGATGACACTCGTCGATGATGAGCAGCGAGAAAGCGCCGTCGAAGGCCGCCAGATTGCGGGCGACCGACTGCACCGAGCCAAACACCACCTGCGCGCTCGCCTCCTTGCGATCCAGCCCGGCGGCGAAGATATCGGCCTTGAGCCCCCACGCCTCGTACTTGGCGTGGTTCTGCTCCACCAGCTCCTTGACGTGGGCCAGCACCAGCACGCGGCCACGGGCCTTGCGGGCCAGCTCGGCGATCACCAGACTCTTGCCGGCACCGGTGGGCAGCACTACCACGGCGGGATCCGGGTGCTTGCGAAAGTGGCTGATCACGGCATTGACGGCGTCGGTTTGATAGGGTCTGAGAACGAACATGGGGAACGGCTGTGGTGCAGGATGGCGCCATTATAGGGGTCTTGGCGCCACAAAAATAGCGGGCCGGCATGATGCCGGCCCGCTGGGAGGGATTGTGCTGATTAATGGAACGGGAAGATATAGTTCATCCAGCTCGCCATGCGCAGCAGTATTTTCCGCATCACGGAGACATGGTGGAAGTAGTGGGTGTAGACAGCGGCCTGCCCACTGGAGCCTGCAATCACCTGATACTTGGCCCACTCGGGGTCAGTGATGGAGATGACCACCGGCAGCCGACCCGGACGCACTGCCGTGCTCTGATCCAGTAGTCCCAGGTTGGCCTGTACGTTACCGGCGGCAATGGCCGGAACCACTGCCGTCACCTTGCCCTTGAAGATCTTGCCGGGCACGCCATCGATCACCACTTCCGCCTCGTCGCCGATGGCCAGACGCTGCATGCTGTTCTGCCAGAACCAGCCCACATAGGCGGTATCGTTCTGGTGGATGAAGGTCATCACCGGACGGTACATGAAGGGGGTGGCGATCATGCCGGGGCGCAGGGCCAGTTGTACCACATGGCCATCACTCGGGGCATAGACCACGGTTTGGGCCAGCTGATACTTGGCTTCCAGCAGCTGGGCTTGCAGATCGTTCAGGGTGGCTTTCTGCTGGTCAATCTGGGCCACGATATCGTCTACGTTGGCCTGGCTGACATCCAAATCTCGCTGTTTGCCTACATTGCGTTGCATCAGCTCTTTGGCGCGATCCCGATCCAGCTTGGCTGAGCGCAGTCTCGCCTCAATGGACTTGAGGTGCTCGCGGTTGGATTCGACCCGTGCGGTAAGGCTCTCCACTTTCAGGCGAAACGGCTCGTCATCGATGCGAAACAGCACATCCCCTTTTTTCACCGGCTGGTTGGCCTGCACCGGAACCTCAACGACCCTGCCCTTGACCAGCGGCACTATGGGGGTGGAGACGTAGTAGTTGCGCGCCATCTCGGAGTAGGGGTGGTTGTAGTTCATCAGCATGATCAGGGTGCCGATGAGCACCACGCCACCCAGTGCTGCGGTGGGGACGGTCCACTTGTTGAGCGGAATGCGGAAAATCTTGAACACGGCCACGCACAGTGCTGTGTAGGTCAGGATCAGTAGCAGGTCCATGATTTATCCCTGTTGTTCAGTCTGTTCGATGGTATGGATGCGCGTTTTGAGATCGGTTAGCTCCTGCTTGAGCAGTTGTATCTCGTCCTCATCTTGCTGAAGGCGCTGGTTGAAGCCCCATCCCCGCTCGGGGCGATAGAGGGTGGCCCAGATCCAGAGGAATGGCCAGAGTACATGCAGGGTAAACAGACTGACCCAACCTGCAACGTGAATGGCATCCTGATGAGGGTGCTGGCGGTGTTTGGCTATTTCATAAGGAATATCGTGGATCACGATGACTCCGTAAAAAATGACCAGCCCGACAAAGATGAGCAGGCCAAGGGCAAAATAATCAAGGAACATGGGGGTCTCCAGAGGTTTGATATACAACCAATCATTGGATTCCATTTTTTATAAAGCAATGGGGAATCACACGTTTATCGGTTTTGAGGACGGCATCTTAAGCAACATTGTTGTACTGGAGCTTAAGTGAGTCTGAAGTCGTCAAACAGTATGGTGTGCCATACGTCGCAAGTCCAAAAAAGTCCTATCGATGACAATGACTTACTGGAGAAGTATGACACCACTGGCGTGAAATGAGTAATGAAAAGGGAGCCTAAATGGCTCCCTTTGTTTCAGTGTTTGAATCGGTCAACGTTAGCTGGTGCTGCTCACCAGTGCCGGTCTGAATTTCACCAGGAAGGCCACCGTCGTCACCAGGGTGCATATGAGGCCTATGATGGTGGAGATGCCCATTTCCAACCCGAAGCCTATGGGGGCGTTGGCCAGATAGGTAAACACCACGGCGGTCATAAACATGGCAGGGATGGTGCAGACCCAGTGCAGCTTGCCTTCTTTGGCCAGATAGGCCGCCGCAGTCCACAGCATGATGACGGCCGTGGTCTGGTTGGCCCAGCCAAAGTAGCGCCAGATCACCCCGAACTCGGCCTTGGAGATGATGAAACCAAGGATGAACATGGGGATGGCGATCAGCAGACGCTTGACCAGCGGCCTCTGGGTCATCTTGAGGAAGTCCGCCACGATCAGGCGAGCACTGCGAAACGCGGTATCGCCAGAGGTGATGGGCAGGATCACCACGCCGAGGATGGCGAGGATGCCGCCCACGGTGCCGAGCAGGCTGGTGGAGACTTCATGTACCACAGCCGCCGGGCCGCCGTTGGCCATGGTGGCGTTGAGCGCTTCGGTGCTGTCGTAGAAGGAGAGACCCAGGGTACACCAGATGAGAGCGATGATCCCTTCACCGATCATTGCGCCGTAGAAGATGAAGCGACCGGACTTTTCGTTCTGCATGCAGCGAGCCATCAGCGGTGACTGGGTGGCGTGAAAGCCCGATACCGCGCCACAGGCGATGGTGATGAACAGCAGCGGCCACAGCGGCAACTCGGTCGGGTGCAGGTTGGAGAAGTCCATCCCTGTGTTGTAGAAGCCTTTGCCGGAGACAATCAGACCAATGATAAGGCCGACTGACATGAACACCAGCAGGGCGCCGAAGATGGGGTAGAAGCGGCCGATGATCTTGTCGATAGGGACTATGGTCGCCAGGATGTAGTAGGCAAAAATCGCCACAATCCAGTAGACCATATCGGTGGAGGTGAGGTTGGCGAGCAAGCCTGCCGGGCTCAGCACGAACACCACGCCAACCAGCATCAGCAGTACCACGGCAAACAGGTTCATGAAGTGCTTGGCGACGGTGCCCAGATGCTCGCCGACCACGGTTGGTACCGAAGCGCCCTTGGCGCGCACCGACAGCATGCCGGAGAAGTAGTCGTGTACTGCGCCGGCGAAGATGCAGCCAAACACGATCCACAGCATGGCGACCGGGCCGTAGAGGGCACCGAGGATGGGACCGAAGATGGGGCCGACGCCTGCGATGTTAAGCAGTTGTACCAGATAGACTTTTTTGTCCGACATGGGGACATAGTCCACCCCGTCAGCCATGGTGATGGCGGGGGTGGCGCGCTCGGGTTTCGGGCCGAATATCCGCTCGATGAATTTGCCATATATGAAATAGCCGGCGACAAGTAGGCCGACACATAGGAAGAACCAGATCATTACTACGCTCCTGCATTGTTATTTTTTAGTATGCGTCGCGAGTTTAAAACGCTTGCTTCTCTCTGGCAGGCGAAACCTCCCGAGTGGCGCTTTGGCGCGCCGAGTGGTCAGCGGCTGTGATCAGGCGCACATTCCCTGGGTCAGTCCAGCCCCAGTTGATCCTTTAGCTCCTTGAGATAGCGACGGCTGACCGGCACCCGGGCGCCGCTCGGCGTGAGGATCTCTGCCAGCTGGTTATCCAGCAGCCGGATCTCGAAGATGGCCTTGGGGGAGACCAGGTACTGGCGGTGGCAACGCAACAGGAGGCTCTTCTCCTCCAGGGATTTGAGGGTGAGCTGGGTGTGGAACAGCTCCCCCTGACAAGCCACGTGGACGCCGCCGAGATCGGAAAAGGCATACTCCACCTGAGCGATCGGCAGCAGCCGTACCCGATTGTGCAGATAGCCCGGAATGTGTTCTATGGTGGGGGCCAGCCGCTCGACCGGCTGCGGGGAGATATCCTGCTTGAGGCGAGCCAGCGTCTTGGCCAGCCGTGCCGGTTCCACCGGTTTGAGCAGGTAGTCGAAGGCGTTCTCCTCAAATGCCTGAATGGCATACTCGTCGAAGGCGGTGACAAACACGATGCGGGGCAGGGGATCGAGCATGGCTACCAGTTCCATGCCGCTCAGCTTGGGCATCTGGATGTCGAGAAACACCACATCCGGTTTGAGCCGCTGGATCAGTGGCAGCGCCTCGATGGCGTTGGCCGCTTCACCGACTATCTCGATGGCGGGATCGCTGGCAAGGTGCAGTTTCAGCTCCTCGCGGGCGTAATGTTCGTCATCAACAATCAGGGTGCGGATCATGGTTGCTCCTTGGGGATGGTGAACGAAACCCGGGTCCACTGCTCCGGCTCGCACGCAATGGTCACGCCGTAGCGTTCGCCAAAGGCGCTCTTGAGCCGTCGGTCGACGATGGTCATGCCAAGACCGTCACCGGCGGGCCGTTCTTGCCAGGCGCCGGCGTTGTCTTCCACATGGATGGTGACACTGGTGGGATGTTCCTCGGTATAGAGGCGAATGCGCCCCTGTTCCAGCAGTGTCGAGATGCCGTGCTTGATGGCATTTTCGATCAGCGGCTGCAGGGTGAAGCTTGGCAGGCGCAAGGTGGCCAGGTGGAGCGGGATCTCGTTGACCACCGTCAATCGGTCGCCAAAACGGGCTAGCTCGATCTCCAGATAAGACTGGCAGTGCTCCTGCTCCTCCTGCAGGGTGGCCAGCCCGCTCTGGCGCTTGAGGTTCTTGCGAAAGAACAGCGACAGGTGCAGCAGCAGATCCCGCGCCTTGTCGGGATCGCGCCGGGTGATGGCACTGATGGTATTGAGGGTGTTGAACAAAAAATGGGGGTTGATCTGGGCCTGGATCAGCTTGAGCTCCGATTGCACCAGCAGCCGCTGATGCTGCTCCAGCCGACCAGCCAGCAGTTGCTGTGACAGCAGGTTGGCGATCCCTTCCCCCAGGGTGTGGTTGATCTTGAGAAACAGCCGTTTCTTCGGCTCATACAGCTTGATGGTGCCGATCACCCCCTTGTCCCCCTGCAGCGGGATCACGAGCACAGAGCCCAGCTGGCAAGCAGGCGAGAGGCTGCAGCGATAGGGCTGGCTGTTGCCATCGGCAAACAGCACCTTGTTGTGCGTGATGGCCTTCATGGTGGTGGCTGACGCGATGGGCGTACCTGGCAGATGGTGATCTTCTCCGATGCCGATAAAAGCGAGGATCTTGTCAGTATCCGTGATGGCGACCGCACCTACGCCGGTCTCCTCCTGAATGATGCGGGCAATCTTGCGGCTCGCCTCCGGGGTAAAGCCCTGGCTCATGATGCCGACCGTGCGATTGGCGATATTGAGCGCTTTGGCGGAGAAGACCCGGGAGAATTTTTCATACATCCGCTGCTGGTCGCGGATCATGCTGATAAAGAGCGCGGCACCGCAGGAGTTGGCCAGGATCATGGGGGTGGCGATGGTGCGCACCAGCAGCAGAGCCTGTTCGAACGGGGTGGCCACCAGCAGGATGATCAGCATCTGCATGATCTCGGCATAGAGGGTGGTAAAGAAGGCGATACGCGGTTCAAACAGGGCATCTGTCCGCCCGGAGCGCATCAGCCGCCAGTGCACCAGCCCCCCCAGCAAGCCCTCGAGGGTGGTGGAGATGGCGCAGGCGAGATCGGTAAATCCCCCTAGCGTGTAGCGGTGCAGGCCACCGGTCAGCCCTACCAGAAAGCCCACCAGCGGGCCCCCCAGCAGCCCCCCCAATACGGCGCCGACCGCCCGGGTGTTGGCGATGGCATCATCGATATCGAGCCCGACATAGGTGCCGAGGATGCAAAAGCTGGAAAAAATAATGTATATCAGTATCTTGTGAGGAAGTCTGACGGAATAGTTGGCCAGGGGACGCAGCAGCGGACTCTTGGAGAAGAGATAGGCGATCACCAGACTGACGCTCATCTGTTGAAGCAGGGAGAGGACCAACTGCATAAAAAACGTTCCTCAGAGTCCGTGCCGAAAAAAGCGGCAGTCATGAATAAGTGTGATCAGGATCTTGTTC
>NZ_CAWNYS010000197.1:0-3707 GCF_963878295.1 Aeromonas sp. HMWF014
GCTTCAAACAGTCCCAGACTCTCCACCAGATACTCAATCAGGGCGATATAGCCTTCGCTTTCTACAACCATGGCGGCTTAAATCCTCAACAATACGGAAAAACTGTGCGTATTTTAGTGGCTGGACCTAGCTTGGCAAGCGCCAGTGCAGACGATAGCGGATAAAACCGACCCCGCCGCGCTCCACGCTTTCCAATCCCGTCAGTTGAAAGCCATACCGTAAAAATAGTCCATAGCTGAAGGCACTGGCCTCCGTCGTCAGGGTCTTGATGCCGAGCCGACCGGCCTGGTTGAGGGCGGTGTCGAGCAAACGGCCACCGAGCCCCTGCCGTTGATGGTCGGCGCTCACATAAAGCAGGCTCAGGTGACCATCGTCGCTGAGGGTGACAAAGCCGAGTACGGCGCCCCCTTGCTCCAGCACCCAGCCGTGGTGCTCACGCAACTGGCTGGCAAGGCCCGGATGATGGGCGCCGAGGGCCCATTGCTCCACCTGCGCCTCGCTGTAGTGTTCGGGGCCGCGTTGGCGCACCGACTGCTCGAACAGGGTGATAAGGGCGGGGATATGCAGCTCGCTCAGCGGGACCAGATTGGGCTGCTTTGGCATGGGGTGGCTCACAGACATCATAGTGCCGGGGCTTGCGGCCGTTTGGCCCTGGGCAGGCCGGCGACCACCCGCTCATAGGAGTGGTGCACCCAGCCTTGCCACAGATCGCAGGCCAGGGTGTCGCTCAGGGTCACCGTGTTCCAGTGCTGCTTGTTCATGTGCCAGCCGGGTGTGACCTCGGGGTGGATCTCCCGCAGCAGCAGGGCGAGGTCGGGCTCGCATTTGAGGTTGATGGTAAGCGGCGCTGCCTGCCAATCCACCAGTGCGAACATCTTGCCGGCGATGCGGTAGACCAGGATCTCCGGGCCAAACGGCGTGTCTTCGGTGGCGCCCGGCAGGGTCAGCAGAAAGGCTCTCAAACTCGTCAACTCCATGCTCACGTTCCTCGCCAGTTGCTATGCAAACGTATTAGTCGGGTGAGAATATCTGTTAAGATGCGCGCCTACTATACCCCAATGCCGTCGATGAGGGAGTCGCAAGATGCTGTATCACAAGACGTTCGAGCTTGGCCCCGACAGGGATTGGGTGGTATTCGTGCACGGTGCCGGTGGCAGCTCCTCCATCTGGTTCAAGCAACTGCGCGCCTATCGCGAGCACTTCAACGTGTTGCTGCTGGACCTGCGCGGCCACGGGCAGTCTCACCGGTTGCAGCAGGTGGTCAAGGGTCACTACAGCTTTCGAGCCGTGACTGAGGACATAGTACGCCTGCTCGATCATCTCAATATCCGCTGCGCCCACTTTGTCGGCATTTCGCTGGGCACCATCCTTATTCGCCATCTGGCGGAGCTCTGCCCGGAGCGGGTCAAGAGCATGGTGCTGGGCGGCGCCATACTGCGGCTTGATATTCGCTCCCGGGTATTGGTGCAGCTTGGCCGGGTCGGCCAGCACATCCTGCCCTACATGTGGCTCTATCGGTTGTTCGCCTTTATCATCATGCCGCGCCAGCACCATCAGGAGTCGCGCAACCTGTTCGTGCGCGAGGCGCGTAAATTGTGCCAGAAGGAGTTCAAACGCTGGTTCCGCCTCGCCACCGAGGTCAATCCGCTGATGCGCTACTTCAAGGAGCGCACCCTGCCGATCCCGACCCTCTATGTGATGGGGGAGGAGGATCATATGTTCCTGGCACCGGTGCGCGAGCAGGTGGCCCGCGATGCCAGCGCCTCGCTGGCGGTGATCCAGCAGTGCGGCCATGTCTGCAATGTGGAGCAGCCGGAGCTGTTCAATCGCACCACGCTGGACTTTATCGCCCGCCAGACCTCATCCACTCACCCGAAGTAATGGGCGATGTCGAGGTAGCGCTGGCGGATGTGCTCGATCAATAGCCTTATCTTGCGCGGCGGCTGACGGGTAAAGGGGTAGACGGCGTAGATGCCGAGCTTCTTGCCCACCTGATCGGGAAAAAGGTCCACCAGCTCGCCGTTCATCAGATCGTGATAGACCAGGCAGCGCGGCACATAGACGATGCCGCGCCCCCCCAGTGCAGCCTTGCGCAGGGCCCCGGCGTTGTCGGTGCAAAAGCTGCCCGACACCGACAAGAGATAGTTGCCGTTCTCCCCCCTGAAGGCCCACTCAGAGGCGCCCGTGCTCTGGTAGGCGTAGCGCAGGCAGTTGTGCGCCAGCAGATCGGAGGGCTCGCGCGGTGCTCCGAAGCGGCGCACGTAGCCGGGGGAGGCGCAGATCACCCACTGGGAATCGAGGATGTGACGGGCGATAAGACTCGAGTCATCCAGATAGCCGGTGCGAATGACCAGGTCAAACCCCTCTTCCACCAGATTGACGAAGCGATTCTCCAGCGACATCTCTACCGTGAGCCCAGGGTGCTGCTGGCAAAAGTCGGCCACCGCGTCTGCCAGCAGCAGCTCCCCCGAAATGGTGGGCACCGACATGCGCACATGGCCGCTCACCTTTTCACCAAACCCCGCCACGGCGTCGAAAGCGTCCAGTGCGGCGGCCTTCACATTTTTGGCACCCTGATACAGCGCCTTGCCCGCCTCGCTCAGGGTGAGGCTGCGGGTGGTGCGATAGAGCAGCTGCACCCCGAGATCGTCCTCCAGGCGCCCAATTCGTTTGCTAACCACTGAATTTGTAAGGGAATGTTGTTCGGCCACCTTGCTGAAGGAGCCGGCTTCCACCACCTGGGCGAAGAGAATGAGGTCGTCGCTACGGGCCATATTGATCAACTTTTGGAATGAATGTTGTTCATTATTTCCATATATCGCGAAAAGGGAAGAGAGTAAGGTCACGTCCGCTTAACAAAAAGACAACAAGGTGCACCTCTGCACCACTCGGACAAGGACGCAATGATGACAGACACCCTGCTGGCCCTGATGGCCTTCTCGCCGATCCTGGTGGCCGCCGTGCTGCTGGTCGGCCTCAACTGGCCTGCAAAGCGCGCCATGCCCATCGCCTTTCTGTTGACCGTCTTGATCGCCCTGTGGGGCTGGCAGATGAGCCCGACCCGGGTGATCGCCTCTACCCTGCAGGGGTTGTTGATCACGCTGACCGTGCTCTGGATCGTGTTCGGCGCCATCCTGATGCTCAACACCCTCAAACACACTGGCGCCATCACGGCGATCCGCAGCGGCTTTACCAACATCTCGCCGGATAGGCGTATCCAGGCCATCATCATCGCCTGGTGCTTCGGCGCCTTTATCGAAGGGGCCTCGGGCTTTGGTACGCCGGCCGCTATCGCCGCTCCCCTGCTGGTGGCCATCGGCTTTCCGGCGCTTGCCGCCGTGCTGCTCGGCATGATGATCCAGTCCACGCCGGTATCATTCGGTGCTGTGGGCACCCCCATTCTGGTAGGGATCAACAAGGGGCTCGACAGCCAGACTATCGGCCAGACCCTGAGTGCCGGCGGCAGCAGCTGGGAGGTTTACCTGCAGCAGATCACCACCAACGTGGCCCTCATTCACGCCACCGTCGGCACCCTGATGCCGGTGCTGATGGTGATGATGCTGACCCGCTTCTTTGGCCGTCACCGCAGCTGGACCGAGGGGCTCGCCATATTGCCGTTCGCCCTCTTCGCCGGGCTGGCCTTCACCGTGCCCTATGCTCTTACCGGTATGCTGCTTGGTCCCGAGTTCCCGTCCCTCATCGGCGGT
>NZ_CAWNYS010000198.1:0-10699 GCF_963878295.1 Aeromonas sp. HMWF014
CTTCTGCAGGCCGGAGGCGGCAGCAGGAGAACGCGGATCGATATCAGAGACAGCCACGCCGGTGACTGGTTCGGTCGTGGTGCTGAGCTTGGCGCCTTCCAGGGCCGGGTGCAGCGCGCTGGCGAGGATCTCGCTGTCATCTGCTTTCTTCAGGATGACCTTGACGGTTTGTTCCTTGCCATCACGGATGAGGCCCAGGGAAACCTGCTTGTCGGCCCCCATGGTCGCTATCTTGGCGCGCAACTCACCGAACGAGCGGATGGCTTTGCCATCTATGCTGATGATGATGTCGCCAGCCTTGATGCCGGCCTTGGCGGCGGCAGAGCCGGGCATGACCTGGTTGACGAAGGCGCCATCCTTCTTGTTGTAGCCGAAGGTCTTGGCGATCTCTGAGGTCAGCTCGGTACCCGTAATCCCCAGCTGGCCACGGCGTACTTCACCGAACTTGACGATCTGTTCGGACAGATCCCGCACCATGTTAGAGGGGATGGCGAAGCCGATGCCGATGTTGCCACCGTTCGGGCCCAGGATGGCGGTATTGATGCCGATCAGCTCACCGCGCAGGTTGAGCAGGGCGCCACCCGAGTTACCGGAGTTGATGGCTGCATCGGTCTGGATGAAGTTCTCCAGATTTTCGATGTTGAGGCCGCTTCTGCCCAGGGCGCTGACGATGCCGGAGGTGACTGTCTGGCCCAGGCCAAACGGGTTGCCGATGGCCAGTGCATAGTCGCCGACTCGCAATTCGTCCGAATCGGCAAATTTGATCTGGACCAGATCCTCTGCCTTGATTTGCAGCAGCGCGATGTCGGACTGCCTGTCTTCACCTATCTTCTTGGCCGCGTATTCACGACCATCTTTCAGGTTGACCTTGATCTCGTCCGCCTCGTGCACGACGTGGGCGTTGGTGATCACGTAGCCCTTCTTGGCATCTATGATGACGCCTGAGCCCAGCGCCTGGAAGGGCCGCTCGCTCACCTGCTCACCAGGCATGTTGGGGCCGAAGAAGAAGCGGAATTGTTCCGGCAGACGCTGGCGGGTGATTTTTTTGCCAGAGACCGAGATATTGACCACAGCTGGCGTGACCTGTTCGAGAACCGGCGCCAGGCTCGGCATCTCCTGGTTGTTCGCCAGCAAAGAGGGCAGCGCAGCCTGTACCGGGGTCGCTGACATAGCGATACCGACACTGAGGGCTAACACACTGAACACAGAAAGAGGTTTACGCATATGAAAAACGGCTCCCAGAAAAAGTTGCAATGCAATCGTCAAGGTCTGACCACGATACAGCGCAGTTAGTTCCGCAAAGAACTAGCTGGACTGCTTGAGCAAACCGGACGCGCCAGCATAGTCACGGGGCGGGATACCGGGTTCTTCGTTGACCTGGGTATCTGCGTTATCGTCGAGCAGCGCTTCGCGGAATCGCGGCTCCTGTGCCTTGGCCAGGAATTTGCTCTGTTCCGCCATGTGGCGATAGAGGGTCTGATACTGCTCGGCCAGTTGCTCCATCAGGGCGGCGCTGTCGGCAAAGTGGGTATTGATCTGGCCCTGGTAGTTTTCCAGCTCCGAGTGTGCTTTTTTCAGCTCTTGTTCCAGACGTCCTGCATCCCGGCTGCGCACCGTGAAACGACCGATGATGATGCCGATAATCAAGGCGGCGACAGCCAGCAGGATCCCATTTAACAGACTCATAGATGCTCCTTATTACAGCTAAATCAATGTGTGTTGATGCGGCCTGGGTGGCCGCTACGCCTTGATGGCACTATACCGTGCACCCCGAGAGCGTGATACCATTTTGTCCTTTGTTCAGGGACTTGGAGGCGGTTGACAGGATGACCCCGCAGCAAAAATATCAGCAGGATTTGCAGCGCCCCGGCTTTGTGGCCGACCCGGCCCAGGCGATGGCCGTGACCCGCCTGGAGCGACTCTATCAGGATTTGTGCCAAAGCCCGACTCCGACCAGATCCCGCGGCCTGTTGGGCTGGTTGCAAAAGCCCAAGGCCCAGGAACCTGTCCTCGGGTTATATATGTGGGGTGGAGTGGGCAGAGGCAAGACCTGGTTGATGGATACTTTTTTCGAAAGCCTGCCGGGGACGGGAAAACTGCGTATCCACTTCCACCGTTTCATGCACAGGGTACACGACGAACTCAAGGGGCTGACCGGTCAGGCCGATCCGCTCAAGCTCATCGCCAGCAAGCTGGCCAGCGAGATAGACGTCATCTGTTTCGATGAGTTCTTTGTCTCCGACATCACGGATGCCATGCTGCTGGGGACCTTGTTCCAGGAGTTGTTCGGGCACGGTGTGGTACTGGTGGCCACCTCGAACATACCACCACAGGATCTTTATCGAAATGGCCTGCAGCGAGCCCGTTTTCTGCCTGCCATCGCATTGATCGAGCGTCATTGCGAGATACTTAACGTGGATGGCGGGATCGACTATCGCTTGCGTACTCTGGAGCAGGCTGAGATTTATCACTCTCCGCTGGATCAGCAGGCAAAAGCGAATCTTGATCGTTATTTTCAACAGTTAACCGGGTCGGAAGAGGCTCGTGCGGGCAGTGTCGAGATCAACCATCGTCAATTGACGTCGCTGGGGATGGGAGAAGGGGTGCTCTACATGGAGTTCGAGCAACTTTGCTGCACTCCGCGCTCACAGGGCGACTACATAGAACTGGCACGACTGTTTCACACCGTGTTGCTGGCCAATGTGCAGCCCATGGGGGCGGGCACGGATGACGCGGCTCGCCGCTTCATCGCCATGGTGGATGAGTTCTATGAGCGGCACGTCAAACTCATTATGTCGGCGGCTGTCTCCATGACAGAACTCTACGGGGACGGGCTGCTGAATTTCGAATTCAAACGTTGTCTTTCACGGCTTCAGGAAATGCAATCGCACGAATACCTTGCCAGAGTGCACCTTCCTTAGTCACAATACCGCGCCTGCCAGTCGGATGGGCATCTGCGGCAGGTAGGGCCGGGCGACATTTGCTAGCTTCATGGCAGTGAAATTAGCAGGTGATATTTAAGGCAACTTCACTTATAATCGCCCGGCCCACGTTACAGCTGTCGATAAGGCAGCAACACTTTAAGCTTTACTTGTATTCGAAGGGGTACAGGTAGGCCATCGTTTGTTGTTTGTGGGAGAGCCCCCATAAGCAATTGGGTCTGTAACAGGTAATTGGGTTTAACTTAATGAAAACTTTCGTTGCCAAGCCAGAAACCGTAAAACGTGACTGGTACATTGTGGACGCAGAAGGTAAAACTCTGGGTCGTATCGCAACCGAGATCGCTTCTCGTCTGCGTGGTAAGCACAAAGCTGAGTACACTCCGCACGTTGACACCGGTGATTACATCATCGTTGTAAATGCTGAGAAGGTACACGTAACCGGTAAGAAATTTACCGACAAAATGTACCATGCTCACTCCGGTTTCCCGGGTGGTATCAAGTCAATCAGCTTCGACAAGCTGATCAAGCGTAAGCCGGAAATGGTAATCGAAGCTGCTGTCAAAGGTATGCTGCCGAAGGGTCCTCTGGGCCGTGCCATGTTCCGTAAACTGAAAGTTTACGCAGGCGCCGAGCATGCTCATGCTGCTCAGCAACCTCAAGTACTGGATATCTAATCGGGAACTGGCAACATGGCAGAAAATCAATACTACGGTACCGGCCGTCGCAAAAGCTCCACTGCTCGCGTGTTTATCAAAGCGGGTAGCGGTAAAATCATCATCAACCAACGCTCCCTGGAGCAGTACTTCGGCCGTCCGACTGCCCGCATGGTAGTTCGTCAGCCGCTGGAACTGGTTGAGATGACCGAAAAACTGGATCTGTACATCACCGTTAACGGTGGCGGCATCTCCGGTCAAGCTGGTGCAATCCGCCACGGTATCACTCGTGCTCTGATGCAGTACGATGAGACCCTGCGTGCCGAACTGCGTAAAGCAGGCTTTGTTACTCGCGATGCCCGTAAGGTTGAGCGTAAGAAAGTCGGTCTGCACAAAGCTCGTAAGCGTCCGCAGTACTCCAAGCGTTAATTCGCTTTTGGTACGCACTCTCACGAGTGTCAAAAAAGCCTGGCCATGTGCCAGGCTTTTTTTATTGGTAATATTATTTACGCCAATGCTAACACCACGTCACAAAAGACAAATATTTGTGTATTTATTGTTTTTGCCCTTCGCTTCTCTTTCTTGTCAAGTTGTTATCTTTTCTTTAAAATTCCCTCGGTTTTTCTGTGACAATTGTAACTCCGCTTCCGCCGCTGTTGTCACGGAAGAAAGGGGAACAGGGACACAATAAGAATGTGCGGAGTCCACATGGGAGAGTTTTTGGATGAGCAATGCGCCAGTTGATACCGGTCGCCGCAGATTTCTTACCTGGTCAACGGTCGCCGTTGGTGGGGTAGGAGCTGCTTTTACCGCAGTGCCGTTTATAAAGTCATGGAACCCGAGTGCCAAAGCCAAAGCGGCGGGTGCTCCGGTTGAAGTGGATATCAGTAAGTTGGAACCAGGTCAGCTCATTCGCGTTGAGTGGCGAGGCAAACCGGTCTGGGTGGTAAAACGTACCGAGCAGACGCTGGATGCCTTGGCTGCTCATAATGACAAGCTGCGCGACCCAGCCTCCGACGAACCCCAGCAGCCCGACTATGCCCACAACGAGCACAGGTCCATCAAGCCGGAAATCTTCGTTGCCGTCGGTATTTGCACCCATCTGGGATGCTCTCCCTCCTATCTGCCGGACAGCTTCGGTGAACAGGTTCAGGGCGTGACCTCCGGATTCTTCTGCCCGTGCCATGGTTCCAAGTTCGACATGGCTGGTCGAGTGTTCCAGGGGGTGCCTGCACCTTTGAACCTGGTCATTCCGCCGTACCAATATCTTAGCGACACCACCATCCTGGTCGGTGCCGACGGCAAGGAGGCTTGACCATGTTTGCCAAACTGATGGGCTGGATCGACGATCGCTTCCCGCTCACTGCCATGTACAACGACCATATGGCCAAGTACCCGGCGCCAAAGAACCTGAACTTCTGGTACATCTTCGGCTCGCTGGCCATGCTGGTGCTGGTCAACCAGATTATCACCGGCATCTGGCTAACCATGAACTACAACCCCTCTGCAGAAGGCGCCTTTGCCTCCGTAGAGTACATCATGCGGGATGTGGACTATGGCTGGTTGTTGCGCTACATGCACTCCACAGGCGCGTCTGCGTTCTTTGTGGTGGTGTATTTGCACATGTTCCGCGGCATGATCTACGGCTCCTACCAGAAGCCGCGCGAGCTGCTGTGGATCTTCGGCATGCTGATCTTCCTCTGCCTGATGGCCGAAGCGTTCATGGGCTATTTGCTGCCCTGGGGTCAGATGTCATTCTGGGGGGCCCAGGTTATCATCTCACTGTTTGGCGCCATCCCGGTGATTGGCGACGATCTGACCCTGTGGATCCGTGGTGATTATGTCATCTCGGGTGCGACCCTTAACCGCTTCTTCGCCCTGCATGTCATCGCACTGCCGCTGGTGCTTGTGATGCTGGTGGTCATGCACATTCTGGCGCTGCACGAGGTGGGCTCCAACAACCCGGACGGCATCGACATCAAGAAGCACAAGGACGAGAAAGGCTGGCCGCTGGATGCGGTGGCATTCCACCCTTACTTTACCGTGAAGGACATGATCGGGGTGGCAGGCTTCCTGTTCCTGTTCTGCGCCGTCATCTTCTTCAAGCCGGACATGTGGGGCTATTTCCTCGAAAAGCCGAACTTTGAAGTGGCCAACGGCCTTAAAACCCCGGCGCACATTGCCCCCGTGTGGTACTTCACACCCTTCTACGCCATTTTGCGTGCGGTGCCGGACAAGCTGCTGGGCGTCATCATGATGGGTCTCTCTATCCTAGTGCTGTTCCTGCTGCCCTGGCTGGATCGCTGCAAGGTGCGCTCAGTGCGTTATCGCAGCACTCTGCACAGGCTGAACATCGCCCAGTTCGTGGTCTGCTTCGTCATTCTCGGTGTCCTCGGCGTGTTGCCATCGACCCCGACCCTGACGCTGATTGCCCAGATCTGTACCCTGGGTTATTTCGGGTTCTTCGTCCTGCTGTTCTTCTACAGCAAGAACGAACGCACCAAGCCGCTGCCGGAGAGGGTGACATTTAAATGAAAAGAATAATTTTTGCAGTGCTGACCCTGCTGCCAGCGCTGGTGTTTGCCAATACCGGTGCCGTGCAGCTGGACAAGGCCAACTATGACTTGAACGACAAGGCGTCCCTGCAGCGTGGTGCCACCACCTTCATGAACTACTGCTTTGGCTGCCATAGCACCCAGTACCAGCGTTACAACCGGGTTGCGGCAGACATAGGCATTCCGGAAGACCTGATGGCTGCCAACCTGATCGTCAACGGTGCCAAGATCGGTGATCTGATGGAAAACTCGGTTTCAGAGCAGGATGCGGCCAAGTGGTTTGGTGCGCCTCCCCCCGATCTGACACTGGTGGCGCGGGTGCGAGGTGCAGACTGGATCTACACCTATCTGCGCTCCTTCTACGTGGACGAGACTCGTCCGTTTGGTGTGAACAACGTGGTGTTCCCGTCGGTGGGTATGCCCCACGTACTGGAGCCGCTGCAAGGCACGCCGCGTGCCGAGTTTGCCACTCATATGGTCGATGGGGTGGAAACCCAGCAGGTTGTCAGTGTCAAATCTGACGGCAACGGTGAAATGAATAACGAAGAGTATGATCAGATGGTACTGGATCTGGTAAACTTCTTGGTCTACTCGGCTGAACCGGTACAACAGGAGCGCGAACGCATGGGCTTCTGGGTACTCGGATTCATCGTGATCTTCTTCATCTTCACTGTGCTGTTGAAGAAGGAATTCTGGCGCGACGTTCACTAAGCGACCAGATCCGGGTAATATAATGCACGGCAATGAAGACCAAGATGCTTCATTGCCGTTTCTGCTTTTTAATGACGGGAGGGTTCAATGGCTGTAGCTGCCAATAAGCGTTCGGTAATGACGCTGTTTTCCGGTGCCAACGATATGTTCAGCCATCAGGTGCGCATTGTCCTGGCGGAGAAGGGTGTTAGCGTAGATATTTGCCAGGTTGACCCAAGCAACCTGCCGGATGAGCTGGCCGAGCTGAACCCGTACAACACAGTACCGACTCTGGTCGATCGTGAGCTGGCACTGTACACCTCACGCATCATCATGGAGTATCTGGACGAGCGCTTCCCGCACCCGCCCCTGATGCCCGTTTACCCGGTAGCCCGTGGTAACAGCCGTTTGATGATGCATCGCATCGAGCTGGACTGGTACTCCCTGGCTGACAAGATCATGGCGGGTACTGACGTGGATGCGGCACGCGCCGAGCTGCGAGACAACCTGCTGGCCATTGCGCCCATCTTCGGTGAAATGCCCTATTTCATGAGCGAAGAGTTCGGTCTGGTCGACTGCTATATGGCCCCGCTGCTGTGGCGTCTTCCGAGTCTCGGCATTGACTTCGCCGGCCGTGGAGCCAAGGAGCTGAAGGCCTACATGGTTCGTCTGTTCGAGCGTGAATCCTTCCAGGCTTCCCTGACTGAAGCCGAGCGCGAGATCCGTGCTGGCGTATGAGCATGGAACCGACAATGACACCCAGTCGCCCGTATCTGTTACGGGCGTTCTTTGACTGGTTACTGGATAACGAGCTGACCCCGCATCTGGTGGTCAACGTCAATATCCCTCATGTGATGGTGCCGATGCAGTTTGTCCAGGATGGACAAATTGTGTTGAACATAGCGCCGCGTGCGGTGGGGCAGTTCCACATGGACAATGAAGCCATCAGCTTCAGCGCCCGTTTCGGTGGTGTCTCCCAGCAGGTTTATATCCCGATGGCGGCCGTGCTGGCCATTCATGCCCGGGAAAATGGCGTGGGTACCCTGTTCCCGCCCGAGCCGGGTTACGACCTTTGGCTGGAGCAGGCCGAAGCACCGGCTGAGCCTGAGCCGGAACCACCGCGTCCGACTGGTCGTCCGACGCTGAAAGTCATCAAATAAAAACGCAGCCAGTTGGCTGCGTTTTTTTATAGCGGTTTGCTCGTCGCTCAGTTCTGGGCGAACTCGAAAGCCTTGATAACGCGCTTCACGCCGCTGACGTGGCGGGCTATCTCAACGGCTCGATCCCCTTCCTGACGAGTGACCAGGCCAATCAGGAACACCTCGCCATTCTCGGTGACCACCTTGACCTTGGCGCTGTCGAAGTTCTTGGCTCCCAGCATGTCTGCACGGACTTTGGAGGTGATCCAGGAGTCATTGCTGCGAACCCCTATGCTGACCGGCTGGCCGAGGCGCAGTTCGTTGTAGACGTGGCGTACACCGTCGATGCGGGCCACTATCTTGCCTGCTTCGAGTTTGTAAGCGTCAGAAGGTGTCTGACCGACCAGTAGCACACGGCCGTTGTTGCTGTAGACGCTGATCTTGCTGGCCGCGCTCAGCGGCTTGTTGTCGGCCAGCAGGTTGGCCGCTTTCAGCTCTATGGCCTGATCGCTCCACTGGGCCCCCAGGGTGCGGCGATCGCCGGAAGCCTTGGCAGTACCGGCGGCACCGCCCACCACCACGGCCGCGCAGCCTTGCAGCAGCAGGGTGCCGGCCAGCAGGCCGAGCAGGAGAGTTTGCTTCTTCATGGTTTCAGTCTTCCTGTTGCGGGAAAAGAGTCTGGTCGATGAGGTCACACAGGCAGTGCAGGGTCAACAGGTTTACTTCCAGAATGCGGGGGCGACGGGCGGATGGCACCCGGATCTCCACATCGTTGGGGCCGAGCAAGCCGGCGATCTCGCCGCCGTCACCGCCACCCAGCACGACTATCGTCATGTCGCGGGAGAGCGCGGCTTCGGCTGCCTTGATCAGGCTGCGGCTGTTACCCGTGGTGGTGATGACCACCAGGATGTCGCCGGGTTGACCCAGAGCCCGGATCTGCTTGGCATAGACCTCCTCGAAGCCATGGTCGGTGGCGATGGCGCTGATGGTGGCCATGTCGGGGGTCAGTGCCATGCCGGGCAGGGAGGGGCGCTCTGTCTCGTAGCAGTTGACCAGCTCCGAGATGAACAGCTGGGCCAGCGCCGCAGAAGGACCATTACCGCACGCCATCACCTTGTGGCCATTGAGCAGACAGATGGTCAGCATCTGGGCCGCAGTATGGATAGCGTCCGGCAGCGCCTCGGCGGCGGCAATCTTGGTCTGGATGCTTTCGGTGTAGTTCTCTTTGATGCGGTCAGTCATAGGGTCCTCTTAAAATGCGTTCTGGATCCAGTCTGGCTGGTCTCCCTCGAACGCAATCACATCGAATCGGCAGGCCTGGCTGGCCTCGTTGATGGCATGTTGCTTGAAATAGTGGCGCGCTGCCAGCACGATCTTGTGCTGCTTGCGCCGGGTGACTGAGCTGGCTGCTCCGCCATGGCTGGTGTTGGCGCGGTAGCGGACCTCAACAAACACCAGGGTTTCCCCCTGGCGCATGATGAGATCGATTTCGCCCCCCCGACAGCGGTAGTTGCGGGTCACGGGTTGCAGACCTCGGGCCTGCAACCAGCGTTCCGCTACCTGCTCAAAGTGCGGCCCCTTGCTCGTCGGTGACGGGAACAGGTTCTGCCACTGCTGGCTCATCCGTGCCAATAGACCCTTCATCGGAGGCTCCCTCTAGCTGGGGCATGGCACTGTCACTGACCAGCTTGCCGTTCTGGTAGGTGGCCCAGTCCAGTACCCGCACTATGTTGCCACTGGCGTCCACGCTCAGCTGGCCACTCATGCCAGGCTGCTGCATGGCATTGACCTTGCGCATCTGCTGCAGGTTTTCCGCCAGGCTGACGGCATCGTAACCGAGCGCGAACAGGCGTAGCAGGTCACCCTGGGTCTGTGGCCAGAGCAGGGCAATTTGCTCCCGTTGTTTCTCGTAGCCACCCAGCAGCAGTGGCATGTCGGAGATATGCATGCTATTGAGCTCGGAGGCAACCTCTGTGGTGGCGCTGTCGTAGCCACGTGAGCTGCTGTAGATGGGCAGACTGCCCATGGGATTGACCGAGATGTCCACATAGGGCTTGATCATCCGGGTCTCCAGGCTGTTGGCGACCACATAGACCACATCTATGCTGCGCGGGGCTGCGGCTGAGAGTTGCACCACTTCCCCGGCCCGGGCGGTCGAGCGGCCGCTCAGGGCATTTTTGACCATCCCCTGCACCTCGTTGCGGGCACCGAAGGTGGCCACGACCGGCGGGTCCTGGCTCACGGCGGCCCATGCCTGCTCAAACGCTTTGATGCTGCTGTAGCCGATCCGCCCTTGGGCGGCGATCAGCAACGGCTTGCGATAACCCTGACCGTAGAGATATTGCGCGGCCTGGGCCGCATCGGCGGCAGCCGAGAGGGAAAAGTAGAAGGTGTTGTCGTTGACGATCGGCTGGTCCAGTTCGTTGAGCGCCAGCACGGGGACGGTCGGATTGGACTTGAGCAGCTCCTCGACCCTGTCCTTGAGCAGCGGGCCTATGATCATGTCGGCCCCTTCCTGAATGGCCTGCTTGTAGAGCTCGCCCATCGTCTTGGACTGGGTGTCGTAGAAGTTCAGGGTGAATTGGCCCTGATTTTCCTTGTAAGACATCAACATGCCGTTGCGAATGGCGGCGCCTTGAGGCTCCAGATTACCGGAGAGCGGCAGGAACACGGCGATCTGTTGCAGTGTATTGAGGTTGCTGGTTGCCAGATCACCCAGA
>NZ_CAWNYS010000199.1:0-16692 GCF_963878295.1 Aeromonas sp. HMWF014
GCCCCCACCACCGCCAGTTTCTTGGGCTGGGGCACGCGGCCAAACGTCAGCTCGGTCTCGAAACAGGCGCGGGGATTGACCAAGCAAGAGGCGCGCTGCTGCTTGAACACATGGTCGAGGCAAGCCTGATTGCAGGCGATGCAGGTGTTGATCTCGTCCGCCCGGTTTTCGGCCGCCTTGATGACAAATTCAGGATCCGCCAGGAAGGGGCGCGCCATGGAGACCATGTCCGCCTCACCACCTGCCAGAATACGTTCGGCCACCTCGGGGGTGTTGATCCGGTTGGTGGTGATAAGTGGCACTGTGAGGTGCTTTTTCAGCTCGGCAGTGACCCAGCTGAAGGCGCCACGCGGCACGCTGGTGGCGATGGTGGGAATGCGCGCCTCGTGCCAGCCGATGCCGGTGTTGATCAGGGTTACGCCGACCTGCTCCAGCGCCTTGCCAAGGGCGATCACCTCTTCCAGGGTCGAGCCCTGCTCCACCAGATCCAGCATGGAGAGGCGGAAGATAATGATGAAGTCGGTGCCGACCCGCTCGCGGATGGCGCGCACTATCTCCACCGGGAAGCGCATCCGGTTTTCATTGCTGCCACCCCAGCCATCGGTGCGCTTGTTGGTGCGCTCGCAGATGAACTGGTTGATGAGATAACCTTCCGAGCCCATCACCTCGACCCCGTCATAACCGGCCGCCTTGGCCAGCGCAGCGGTAGCGGCGAAGTCGCGAATGGTGCCGCGGATCTGCCGCTCACTCATGGCGCGCGGCTTGAACGGGGAGATGGGCGCCCTGAGGGCGCTCGGCGCCAGACTGAACGGATGGTAGGCATAACGACCGGCATGGAGGATCTGCAGCGCTATCTTGCCCCCCTCCTGATGCACGGCCTGGGTCACCTTCTTGTGCTTGGCGACCTGCCAGGGGAAGCTCAGTTGCGAACCGTGGGGCACCAGCCGCCCACGCAGGTTGGGGGCGATGCCGCCGGTGACGATGAGACCGACACCGCCGCGGGCGCGCTCGGCATAGAAGGCGGCCAGCTTGTCAAAGCCGCCCTTCTCCTCTTCGAGGCCGGTGTGCATGGAGCCCATCAATACCCGGTTGCGCAACTGGGTAAAACCGAGATCGAGGGGGGTCAGCAAAGTCGGATAACGGCTCATCATGAACTCCTTTTCGAGGCCGGTGCGCAGGAATCCATACGCAATACCCGGTTCTTGAGCTGGGTGAAGCCAAGGTCGAGAGGAGTCAGAAGCGTAGGGTAGCGGCTCACAAGGCCTCCGGTTAACTTTTTGTTATCAAATTGAAGCTAGAGTAAAGAATCGAAAATGCTTTTTCAAACAAATGTTTGGACATTTTTTCGGCGAACAGACGTGTTCTGAAGCAAGAAAGGACGATGGCGCTGCCGATCGCCCCAAGCGGAAATGGCAATTGGTGGGCCAACTGGTTAATAATGATCCTTCTCTACCCATTAACAGGGCGATAACGCGACTATGTCTATTTTCAAAGGTCTGGGTTGGTTGTTCCGCAGCCTGTGGCGCCTGCTCAATTTCACTCGGCTGATGCTGGTCAATCTGCTGTTTCTCATCGTAGTGCTGGTCATCGTCTACAGCGTGGGCCAGAAAAAAGCCCCTCAGGCCCCCATCGAAGGAGCGCTGACCCTCAATCTCAATGGGATACTGGTGGAACAACGCTCGCAGACTGATCCCACAATGCAGTTGCTGCGCCAGCTGAACAGCAGCGAAGAGCAGCCGGGCGAAATCGTCCTCTCCGATCTGCTGTGGGCCATCAAAAGTGCCAAGGATGACGATCGCATCAAGGCGCTGGTGATCAAACCGCAAGGGCTACAGGGTGCCAGCATCTCCAAACTGCAGGAGGTGACGAGTGCCATCGATGAGTTCAAGGAGAGCGGCAAGCCGGTCATCGCCATGGCCGACTACTACAACCAGGGCCAGTACCTGCTGGCCGCCCACGCCGATCACGTGCTGCTCAACCAGAGCGGCGCAGTGGTGATCGAGGGGCTCGGCGTCCACCAGACCTACTTCAAGTCGGCGCTGGAAAAGTTCAACATCACGCCGCATGTGTTCAAGGTCGGCACCTACAAATCCTTCGTTGAACCCTATATCCGCGACGACATGTCCCCCGAGAGCAAGGAGGCCAACCAGCGCTGGCTGGATCAGCTGTGGCAATCCTATGTGACGGACGTAGCCGGGCAGCGGGAGATAGAACCCGAGGCAGTCGCGCCGACCAAGGATCGCTTCCTCGAACTACTGCGCAAGGCTGGTGGCAATGCTGCCAACTACGCCCTCGACAATGGGCTGGTGGATCAGCTGGCAACCCGCGACGAGATGACCCAGGCGGTCATTAAAGAAGTCGGGGAAACCGACGATCACGGTTGGAAAGGGGTCAGCCTGAAAGAGTACCTGGCCGCTGCGCCCGAGCAGTATCCACAAAGCGGCAAGGATGAGGTGGGTCTGGTGGTCGCCAGCGGTGCCATCATGGATGGCGTGCAGCCTGCCGGTACCATCGGCGGCGACACCCTCTCCGAACTGCTGGCCGATGCCCGTCGCGACGACAAGATCAAAGCTGTGGTGCTGCGGGTAGACAGCCCGGGCGGTAGCGCCTTTGCCGCCGAGCAGATCCGTGCCGAACTGCTGGCCCTGAAACAGGCTGGCAAACCGGTGGTGGTCTCCATGGGCAGCTATGCGGCTTCCGGTGGCTACTGGATCTCTGCCGATGCAGACAAGATCTTCGCCTCCCCCACCACCCTCACCGGCTCCATCGGGGTGTTCGGCATGTTCGCCACCTTCGACAAGGCGCTGGCCCAGTTCGGTGTGCATACCGACGGCGTCGGTACCACCGATTTCGTCGGGGTCGGCCCGACCCGCGCCCTGCCGGATCACGTGGGTCAGGCAATCCAGCTGAGCGTGGAGGATACTTACCAGCGTTTCGTCGGTCTGGTGAGCAAGGGCCGCGGCCTGAGCCAGCAAGACGCAGAGAAAGCGGCCGAAGGTCGGGTCTGGACTGGCGAAGATGCCAAGGCCCTTGGTCTGGTGGACGAGTTCGGTAATCTGGATGACGCCATCAAGGCAGCGGCCGAACTGGCCAACCTCAAGGAGTGGCAGGTCACCCCCATCGAGCAGGAAGAGTCAGCCAAAGACAAGTTCCTGCGCCAGCTGTTCGACAGCAGCGCCCAGGCGCTGGCCCCACACCTGCAAAGCTGGTTGCCCGCAGGCGTTGGCAAGACACTGCAGGAGGTGAACCGCAGCCTGGATCCGCTGACCCGCTTCAACGACCCGCAGGGCACCTACGCCTTCTGCCCGGTCTGCGTGCAGTAATCGTCGACTCGCAAAAAAACCGCCCTTGGACGGTAAGAATGTGAGTCTCAGCCCGCGAGGTAGAAGGGCCAAAGAGTGAGGGAGGCATCATGCCTCCCTCTTTTTATTGGATGCCAGTCAGGGCAAAGCGGTTAGCCACATTGATGCTTTGACCATGGCACCGTTTCTGTTATTCAAACTTTCGAATATTCAGTCACAAAAAATACTTAACTGACTGGCATGACCCTGGGCGGTTTTTTATATCTGCCTCACGGGGCCTGAGTCATGCCAGCAGGCCGGATTCGTGCCAGTGGTGTAACTCGGCCAGCACCCGGGTCTCCCGCGCCGTCCACTGGGGGCAAGGGCCCGCCAGCTGGGTCTTGTTGGTCTGCAGGGCATCGTCCAGCTCGAACCAGCCGGGAGTGAAGCCGAGCCGCACCTCGTAGGGCTGTGGCTGGGGCTCGTTCCAGTCCTCCCCCACTTGACAGAGGTAGTAAAAGGAGCGGATGCAGTAGGCATCATAGTCGGCCTCGCGGGCGGCGCGATACTCCCGCGTTTGCCCGAGCAGGGCACCGATCGCCACCAGCTCGGCGCCACACTCCTCCCGCAGCTCGCGCGCCAGGGCGGCACTGTGGCACTCCCCCTGCTCGATGCCGCCACCGGGAAACATGAGATCGCCGTTGACCCGGGAGTGAACCAGCAGCAGCCGGTCACCGCGCAGGACGATGGCCCTGACGGTGACGCGCTCCAGCTGGCGACCACCGGTGGTCACCTGGCCGTGCAGGAACTGGATGTCGAAGGGGTGAGGCCAGTCACTGGCCAGTTGTTCAATGTGATTCATCAGGATTCAAGGACGGTAAGTCCCGCTTTTTAGCTGCTCGACTATGGTGGCGGCCTGGCTGTCCCAGGCCTCCTGATCGGCTTTGCTCAGGGAGTGATAGAGGCCGAAGCGCTTGGCCGAGACCTCGGGCGTATTCTGGAACGACTCGCTCACCTTGCCCCACAGATAGGCCAGACCGTACTCCTTCTGGCCCATATAGAGGGTGCTGAGAGAGGTGAGGATCCTGCCGTTGACCGCATCCCCTTCCCGATAGAGGGAGAGTGCATGATGCATGAACGCGATGGCCTTCTGCGGCTCGCTCTTGGCATGGATACCTCCCAGCGCCAGCTGCAACTCGGGCTCCTCCAGCACGGGCTGACCCTCCAGCGCCAAGAACTGCTGACGTGCCAGCTCGTTGGTGTTGTTGGTCCAGTGCCAAAGCAGCAGGTAGGGATCCTGCGAGTTGCGGGTAGCGGCATCGAGCTGGGCAAGCTGATCGCCCGCCGCCAGCATTCCCTCCACCCGAGGGCTCTTCTGCTCCCGGGCTGTCTTGTATTCGATATTGGTAGAGCGATCGGCGCACTTGAGGTAACGCTCCAAGCTGCGCATCAAATCATATTTGCGCCTGTCCGTCCCCTCTTCCTGCAGATAGTAGCGAGCCCGAATGATGTCGGTCCGCTCATAGCGACACCAACCGTCGTCCACCAAGTCCTGACAAAGAGTCGGATGATTGGCACAAATGTTGTGGATCCTGTCGTCGTTGCAGGCGGTGAGGGTCAGACCGCAACTGAGGCCGAAGAGCAGGGAACGCGCTGAAAAATGGGTCATGGCTCACATCTTGTTGGTAACAATTGCAGCCTGTCACGGCCACCCTTGGCTAGCAAACAGATTACATATCCATTACAATGTGCGCGCCGTATAAGGCCGCGACTGCAGAATAATATAACGAAATCTACATCCCTACACTGATCTGCATTCGACGAATTTCTATTTGCCCCAACAACGTGAAATAAAGGATCTGGTTAATGACCCACGAGCACTACTTGCAAGCGTGGCAGGAGAGCCAGGAGCTCGCCGAAGCCATGCAACCCTTGATAGGTCGCCTCTACCGACAGCAAGGGATCGAGATCACCGTCTACGGACGTCCCCTGCAAAATGCCTCCACTATCGACATTCTCAAAGCCCACAGAGTCGTTCGCCGTCATCAGGGCGCCCCGCTACCGATCCAACAGAGCTTCCCCCTGCTGCAGGCCATCCTGGCCCTGAACCCGACCGCTGCCGAGATCGATCTGGGCAAGCTGGCGGTCGACTACTGGCAGGATCACCAGGACGAGGCAGGCATAGACGACTACCTGCGCGCCAAGCTGGCACCGGCCCTGGGGCGCGACGTGCCACCGGCCACCGACGTAGTACTGTACGGCTTTGGCCGCATCGGCCGCCTGCTGGCCCGACTGCTGATCGAGCGCACCGGCGCCGCCAACTCGTTGCGTCTGCGGGCCATAGTGGTGCGCGGTGGTCGCGAGGGGGATCTGGAGAAACGCGCCAGCCTGCTGCGCCGCGACTCGGTACACGGCCCCTTCAACGGCTCCATCGAGGTAGATGTGGAGCGCAGCGCCATCATCGCCAACGGCACCTTCATCCAGGTGATCTATGCAAACAGCCCGGCCGACATCGACTACACAGCTTACGGCATTCACGATGCGCTGATCGTCGACAACACCGGCGTCTGGCGTGACGAAGCGGGTCTTTCCGAGCATCTCAAGTCACGCGGTGCCGCCCGTGTGCTGCTGACCGCACCCGGCAAGGGCGAGATGAAGAACGTGGTGTTCGGGGTTAATCACGAGGTGATCGGACCGGATGACAAGATCATCTCGGCCGCTTCCTGCACCACCAATGCCATCACCCCTGTGCTCAAGGTGATGCAGGACAAATATGGTATCCGCCACGGCCACGTGGAGACGGTGCACTCCTACACCAACGATCAGAACCTGATCGACAACTATCACAAGGGGGAACGACGCGGTCGCAGCGCCGCCCTCAATATGGTGATGACCAGCACGGGCGCGGCCAAGGCGGTGGCCAAGGCACTGCCTGAGCTCAAGGGCAAGCTGACCGGTAATGCCATCCGGGTACCGACTCCCAACGTGTCGCTGGCCATCATCAATCTGTCGCTGGAGCAGGCCACAGACCGGGAAAGCCTCAACGCCTATCTGCAGCAGATGGCGCAAAGCTCCGCCCTGCATCGCCAGATCGACTTCAGCGCCAGCACAGAGCTGGTCTCCTCTGACATGGTGGGATCGCGCTTCGCGGGCATCGTCGACTCCCAGGCGACCATAGCCGAAGGGGATCACTGCGTGCTCTACGTATGGTATGACAACGAGTTCGGTTACAGTTGTCAGGTAGTGCGGGTGATGGAGCAGATGGCTGGCGCGGTTCGCCAGGATCTGCCCGTCTGATCCCGCGGTTCATGGCGCAATAGTTCAAGGAGAGGCCGGATGTCGTTTCAACTGGGTGAGTTTCAACAGGCCATCAGACAGATGCCCAAAGAAGTGTATGAGCGGCTCAAGACCGCGGTTGAGCTGGGCAAATGGCCCGATGGCAAGCCCCTCACCGACGACCAGAAGGCCACCTCGCTGCAGGCGGTGATGGCCTGGCAGGCGATGCACATCGACAATCCCGAGCACATGAACATAGGTCGTGACGGCGAGATAGTGATGAAGAGCAAGGGCGAGCTCAAGCGTCAGTATCGGGACGAGGAAGAGATAGTCAGGATCGACCTCAACCACTGAGCCTGACCCGGCAGGCCGCTCGCAGCGGCCACAACAGAGAGGGGAGCCACAATGGCTCCCCTCTCTTTTTCCACTCTCCGCCATGGTAGGGAGGGAGGTCAGAAGCTGTTCACGACCTGTAGCGAGAAGGCGTCAGCAAGGTGAAGAGCAGCGCAGGAACCGGAGCGTATAGATATACGTGAGCCCTCTTGTTCACAAACACGCGAGCAGCACATGAGCCTTGATCACGGCTTCGCAGTAAGGTCGTGGACAGTTTCTCAGGGTGTCAGCTCCCCACGCAGGGATTGCTGCATCAACTCGCGGATTCGCGGCGCTGGCAAGCCCTGGCTCAACAGGAAGTGCAGCTTGGTCAGCGCCGCCTCGGCTGTCATGTCAAAGCCCGAGATGACCCCGGCGCGGGACAGGGCATTCCCGGTAGCATACCCCCCCATATTGACCTTGCCGTGCAGGCACTGGCTCAGGTTGACTATGATGACGCCGCGGGCCGAGGCCTCGGAGAGCAGCGCCAGCATCGCCGGGTTCTGCGGCGCATTGCCCACCCCGAACGACAGCAGGATCAGCGCCTTCACCGGTTGCTGCAATATGTTGGCGATCACCTCGCTGGAGATGCCCGGATAGAGGGTCACCACGCCGATAGGCTGGGGGGTGATGTCGTGCAGCACCAGCGGCCGCTCGGACGGGGCTCCCAGCTCGCCCGCTTCCAGCGAGATGGCGATGCCGGCGTTGAGCAGCGGCGGGTAGTTAGGTGAATCGAAGGCGTGGAAGCCGTCGGCGTGCACCTTCTTGCTGCGGTTGCCGCGATAGAGCTGGTTGTTGAAGAACAGCGTCACCTCGTGGATCGGGTAGTTGGCCGCGATGTAGAGGGCATTGAGCAGGTTCTGCTGACCATCGGAGCGCAGCTCGGCAAGCGGGATCTGGGAGCCAGTGATGATCACCGGCTTGTGCAGATCTTCGAGCATGAAGGAGAGCGCCGAGGCGGTGAACGACATGGTGTCGGTGCCGTGCAGGATCACGAAGCCATCGTATTTCTCGTAGTTGTCTCGAATGTCCTCGGCGATACGCTGCCAGTCCGCCGGGGTCATGTCGGAGGAGTCGATGAGGGGATCGTATTCGTGAATATGGTAATCCGGCATCTCGGGACGATGAAACTCGGGCATCCGCGCCAGACAGTCTTCCATAAAGCCCGCCATCGGCACATAGCCGTGGTCGGAGCGCTGCATCCCTATGGTGCCGCCTGTATAGGCAATGTAGATAGACTTCTTCACACCCTCTCCTCTTTGATGGGCACAACACCCGCGTTAATGGGCTCAATACCCGCAAACCATGAATCCCCATGGGAAACGAACCTAGGTCTTCACATCCAGTCCGTTGCCGCCTGATGGGCTGAAAACTGGCGAATTATAGAGACTGGCGCCCCAAATGACAGCCGTTGAATCGCAGTTACCAGGCATAAACAGACAACCAACCCAATAGTGTTAAATATTATAACAAAGTACAAAACAGACCATTAAACTGACAAATATGGATATATTTGGTGTTTTTTGCTACTATCTGCCAGATTTTTCATAAATCTCATCTGGATGCCTGATTCATTCAGACCCACATAGATCCCATTTTTGCGTGGGACGGGGGGAATATCACCCCTTCTTTGTTGGCACATGAGCCACACTGTTTTTATCCCGGCTGAATCTGTGAGTCTTCATCAACGAAAGACACAGCCAATCAACATGGGAGTACTGAATGCTACAACTTGATTCCTACGCCACCCTGGTCGCAGCCACCCTGGTGTTGCTGCTCGGTCGTTTGCTGGTGACCCGAGTCGGGCTACTGCGAACCTTCAACATCCCGAAACCGGTTGCCGGCGGCCTGGTGGTCGCCCTGGTGCTACTGCTGCTGCGCTCGACCCTGCAGCTGGAGTTGCAATTCGACACCAGTTTGCAGACCCCGCTGATGCTGGCCTTCTTCGCCTCCATCGGCCTCTCCGCCGATCTCGCCAACCTCAAACGCGGCGGCAAAGCGGTGATCACCTTCCTGATGGCAGTGACCGGCCTGCTGCTGATGCAAAACAGCCTGGGGGTGGGTCTGGCGACCCTGCTCGGTCTGGATCCCCACATGGGGCTGCTGGCCGGCTCCATCACCCTCTCCGGCGGCCACGGCACAGGTGCGGCCTGGAGCGCCACCTTCGCCGAGAAGTACGGGGTGCAATCCGCCGCCGAACTCGCTATCGCCTGTGCGACATTCGGCCTGGTGTTGGGCGGCCTGATCGGGGGCCCGGTTGCCCGCTATCTGGTCAAGAAGGTGCAGGTGCCCGGTGCAGAACACAACAGGGATGAGGCGCCCAAGGGCTTCGAAATGCCCGACATGGAGCGCCCGCTCACCACATTCAGCCTGATCGAGACGCTGGCGCTGATCGCCATCAGCCTGAAAGGGGGCGAGCTGTTATCCGCCGCCCTCAAGGGCGGCGCCCTCGAGCTGCCGAGCTTTGTCTGCGTGCTGTTTGTCGGTGTGCTGCTACGCAACCTGTTGACCCTGCTCAACTGGCATGAGGTGAGTGATCGCGAGGTTTCCCTGCTCGGCAACGTCAGCCTGTCGCTGTTCCTGGCCATGGCGCTGATGAGCCTGAAGTTGTGGGAGCTCTCCAGCCTAGCCCTGCCCATCTTCATCCTGCTGGCCACCCAGACGGTGGCGATGGCGCTCTACGCCATCTTCGTCACCTTCCGGGTCATGGGCAGCAACTATGACGCGGCCGTGCTGGCGGCCGGCCATTGCGGCTTCGGCCTGGGGGCCACCCCGACTGCCATTGCCAACATGCAGGCCGTCACCCAGCGCTTCGGCCCGTCCCATCTGGCGTTCCTGGTGGTGCCCATGGTAGGGGCCTTCTTCATCGACATCATCAACGCCATGGTGATCAAGCTGTTTATGGCGCTCCCCTTCCTGTAAACCGCTCAGCCAGACGTGATATGAACAAGAGCCCACCTCATGGTGGGCTCTTTGCTAACCGCCATCCTGGCGGTGCGGCGCCATCGTCCAATGCCCCCCCGGTGACAACGGCAATCATGGGCACCAGCCAGCGTCCCCTGTCATGAAGCAGCCAGACCGCAGATAACAAAAAGCCCCGCACCAAGGTGCGGGGCTTTGTTCAGGATAGGACGCAGGCGTCCCGTCGCATCATCCCTTACAGGATAAAGGTCGAGACCTGCTGGTTCAGATCGGTGGCGCGACCCTTGAGGCTATGGGCCTGATCCAGATCGCGCATGGCAGCGGCGGTGATCTCGTCACTCACATCCTTGATGGCGGTGGTGTTCTGAGTGATCTCGCCAGTCACCTGGGTCTGCTCCTCCGCGGCGGTGGCAATCTGACCCGCCATGTCGGAGATGAGCGACACGGCATGGGTGATCTCTTCCAGCGCGGCGGCGGCGGCATCGGCGTCTTTCACGCTGTTGTCGGCCAACCCCTGGCTGGTCTGCATCAGGCTCACCGCACGTGCCGTGGTCTGCTGCAGTGTTTCTATGGTGGACTGGATCTCCTGGGTGGAGTCCTGGGTACGACGAGACAGCACCCGCACCTCGTCCGCTACCACAGCGAAACCACGACCCTGTTCACCGGCACGCGCCGCTTCGATGGCCGCGTTCAGTGCCAGCAGGTTGGTCTGCTCGGCGATGCCCTGGATGGTGGAGAGGATACCGGAGATGGCTTGGGCGTGACGGCTCAGCTCGCCGATCACCTCGGTCGCCTGCCCCACCTCTTCGGCCAGGCCGTTGATGGACTGGCGAGTCTGGTTCACCAGCAGCTTGCCCTGCTCACTGCTCTGGGCGGATTGCTGGGCGGCAGCAGCCGTGTTTTCGGCGTTGCCGGCGATCTCCATGGTGGCGCTCGCCATCTCGGTGACAGCGGTGGCGACCATGGTCACTTCCTGCTGCTGACGCTGCAACTCGTCCACGGAGGCCTGGTTGGTCACCAGACTGCGCTCGGCATCGGCATTCAGCTCGTTGGCCAGCTTGCGGATGTTGCCGATCAGCTGGTGCTGGCTGCCGACGAAACGGTTGAAGCTGTTGGCCAGCTGGCCCACTTCGTCGTTGGCGTCGATCTTGATGCGCTGGGTCAAATCGCCGTTACCGTCGGCGATGCGGGCCAGGGCCTGGGAGACCTTGCTGAGCGGGCCGAGCAGCAGGCTGACCAGCCAGGAGATGGCAATGATGCTGCCCACCAGCACCAGCAGGGCCAGGCCAAGCTGGGTCATCAGCAGGGAGGAGAGCGGGGCTTCCATTGCGGCCTTGTCCAGCACCAACACCAGTTCCCAGTCGGTATCCGGGATATCCACCACCCACAGCAACTTGTCGCGGCCTTCGTTATCAAAGTAAACCGGCACCAGATCCTTGCTCGACCTACTCTGCTCAATCAGGGCATTGGTCAGATCGTTGTCGATCTCGGTGGCCAGTTTCATCGCCTTGGCAGCGTCCTTGTACGCGATGATGGTACCGTCCTTGTGCATCATAATGGCGAAACCGTCGGCAGGAAGCTGCATCTTGGTCACGTCTTCCACCACGGCATTAATCGCGAGATCCCCGCCAACAACACCTCCATTGACCGGGACAGCGATGGTAAGAATGGTCCCTTCACTCGCGACACCAAGGTAAGGTTTAGTGGTAATCATTGCTCCCTTGCTCATAGCTTCCTGATACCAAGGGCGGGATCTCGGATCATAATTGGATCGGTCTATCGCAGGATTGGAATCATGCATATTGCCACTGCTCTCACCAAAATAGGTGAGCTGAAAGCGACCCGAGACTTGCGCCTGTTGCAGCGCATCGAGGGGCTCGACACTGGCCTTGTTGCCGAGCGCCTGGATCACGTCGCGCCGAGCAGAGAGCCAATCGTGGATCCGTTCAACTTGCTGGCGGCCCAAGCGCTGCACCTGTTCCTGACTACCTTGCAACAGCAGCGCCTTCTGGCTGCTATAGCTCTGCCAGGAGAGCAACGAGATCACCAACGAAAGGGCGATCACCACTGACAACAGTATCTTCTGCTTGAGTGATAGATTGTTCATCATAAGTTCTTCTTATTGAGGTGAGGAGCGGGTTTTTCCCCTAAAAGTGCATAACACTACGTAGTCATTAGCGACCCGCCAGGCCGAAACTGAACCTGAAAATGGGTCGGCGGGCGATATTTTCCACCGAGTTAGGGAAAACTGCACCAGAAATTGACTACAGGACGCCCACAAGGACAGGCGACCCTGTTTATTCCTTCCACAATTGGCTAGAATATCCCGTTTTTAAATCACATCGACCCCGAGAGTTTTCACGATGTTTGAAGTCAATCCTGTATTAAACAAGCTTAAGGAGCTGTCTGAGAGGACCGAGCTTCTTAGGGGGTACCTTTGACTATGACGCGAAGAAAGAGCGTCTAGAAGAGGTCAACGCCGAGCTGGAACAGCCGGACGTATGGAATGAGCCGGAGCGCGCACAGGCGCTGGGCAAGGAGCGCGTCACGCTGGAAAACGTGGTGGGCACCATCGATGCCCTGACCCAGGGCGCCGAAGACGTCGAGATGTTGGTGAGCCTGGCGGTGGAAGGGGAAGACGAAGAGACCTTCAACGAAGCCGTGGCCGAAGCCGATGTGCTGGAAAGCAAGCTGGTGGATCTGGAATTCCGCCGCATGTTCTCCGGTCAGCACGACGCCTCCGACTGCTACATCGACATCCAGTCCGGCTCCGGTGGTACCGAAGCTCAGGATTGGGCCAACATGGTGCTGCGCATGTACCTGCGCTGGGGCGATGCCCACGGTTACAAGCCGGAGCTGATCGAGCTCTCTGACGGCGACGTGGCCGGCATCAAGTCCGCCACCATCAAGTTCACCGGCGAATACGCCTTCGGCTGGCTGCGCACCGAGACCGGCGTCCACCGTCTGGTTCGCAAATCCCCGTTCGATTCCGGTGGCCGCCGCCACACCTCGTTCTGCTCCATTTTCGTCTATCCCGAGATCGATGACGACATCGACATCGAGATCAACCCGGCAGACCTGCGTATCGACGTCTACCGTGCCTCCGGCGCTGGTGGTCAGCACGTCAACCGGACCGAATCCGCAGTGCGTATTACCCACGTTCCGACCGGCGTCGTGGTACAGTGCCAGAACGATCGTTCCCAGCACAAAAACAAAGATCAGTGTATGAAGCAGCTGAAAGCCAAGCTCTACGAGCTGGAAATTCAGAAGCAAAACGCTGAAAAACAAGCCCTCGAAGAGACCAAGTCCGATATCGGCTGGGGCAGCCAGATCCGTTCCTATGTACTGGATGATGCACGCATCAAGGATCTACGTACCGGCGTCGAAACCCGCAATACCCAAGCGGTCCTCGACGGCGACCTGGACAAGTTTATCGAAGCCAGCCTGAAGTCAGGCCTGTAAAAACAGAGCAGCAGGAATCACCATGTCTGAACAAACCACAACTCCGGAAGTAGACCACTCTCTCGAACTGAACAACGAGATGACGGAGCGTCGTTCCAAGCTGGCCGCCTTGCGCGCCCAGGGCAACCCCTTCCCCAACGACTTCCGTCGTGACAGCCTCTCCGGCGATCTGCACGCCGAGTTTGGCGACAAGAGCGCCGAAGAGCTGGTGGCCTTGGGTAAACAGGTGAAGATTGCCGGTCGCATCATGACCCGCCGGATCATGGGCAAGGCGTCCTTCGCTACCCTGCTGGACATGGCTGGCAAAATCCAGGTCTACGTGACCCGTGACGACCTGCCGGAAGGTTTCTACAACGAGCAGTTCAAGAAGTGGGATCTGGGGGACATCGTCGGTGTCGAAGGCACCCTGTTCAAGACCCAGACCGGTGAGCTCTCCGTTCACGTTTCCGATATCCGCCTGCTGACCAAAGCGCTGCGTCCGCTGCCCGAGAAGCACAAAGGCCTGACCGATCAGGAAGCGCGCTGCCGTCAGCGTTACCTGGATCTGATCGCCAACGAAGAGTCCCGCAAGACCTTCGTGATCCGCACCAAAGTGGTTGCAGGCATCCGCAAGTTCTTCAACGACAAGCAGTTCATGGAAGTGGAAACCCCGATGATGCAAGTCATCCCGGGCGGTGCCTCCGCGCGTCCGTTCGTCACTCACCACAATGCGCTGAACATCGACATGTACCTGCGTATTGCACCCGAGCTCTACCTGAAGCGTCTGGTGGTCGGTGGCTTCGAGCGTGTTTACGAGATCAACCGCAACTTCCGTAACGAAGGTATCTCGGTGCGTCACAACCCCGAGTTCACCATGATCGAGTTCTACATGGCCTATGCCGACTACATCGATCTGATGGACCTGACCGAAGAGTTGCTGCGCACCCTGGCGCAGGACATTCTGGGCGACACCCAGATCCGTTACGCCAAAGAGGGCGAAGAGGGTCTGACCATCGATTTCGGTCAGCCGTTCCAGCGCCTCACCATGGTGGACTCCATCCTGAAGTACGCCGAGGGCGTGACCCGGGAAGACCTCACGACCCTGGAGAGCGCTAAGGCCGTTGCCAAGCGTCTGCACATCGAGCTGATGAAAGGTTGGGAGCTGGGTCACGTGATCACCGCCATCTTCGAAGAGACCGTGGAGCACATGCTGCTGCAGCCGACCTTCATCACCGAGTACCCGGCAGCTGTCTCTCCGCTGGCCCGCCGCAACGACGTGAACCCGGACGTCACCGACCGCTTCGAGTTCTTCATCGGTGGCCGCGAGCTGGCCAACGGCTTCTCCGAGCTGAACGATGCAGAAGATCAGGCCAAGCGCTTCCAGGATCAGGTTGATCAGAAAGAAGCAGGCGACGACGAAGCCATGTTCTATGACGCCGACTTCGTCACCGCGCTGGAACACGGCCTGCCGCCGACTGCCGGTCAGGGTATCGGTATCGACCGTCTGGTCATGCTGTTCACCAACAGCCACACCATTCGCGACGTCATCCTGTTCCCGGCCTTGCGCCCGCAGCAAAAATAAGCCCGGTACGCAGGCCTGGCCTGCGCCTCGATGGCAATGAAACGCCCCGCAACTGCGGGGCGTTTTTTATGGCGAAGGTAGCCCGGTAGCGAGCCCTCGAGATAGTCACACGCTGGCACCTAATGGGGTAGGTGGCAGCAACCACTCCCCCTGCCACAGGGTCAACCCCTGACCCGCCATCAATACCCGCTCGCCCCGCAGCTCCAGCCTGAGATCACCGCCTCTGGACGAGACCTGACGGGCCCGCAACTGCTGCCTGCCGAGCCGTTCAGCCCAGAAGGGCATGAGAGCGCAGTGGTTGGAACCGGTGACAGGATCCTCATCCACCCCGACCCAGGGGGCGAAGTAGCGGGAGACAAAATCGTCATCCGCCCGGCTCGACGGGGCGGTGACGATCAGCCCCCGTCCCGGCAGGGCACGCAGGGCATGGAAATCAGGCGAAAGAGTACGGATCTCCTCTTCACTTGCCAGCTCTAGCAAGAACTTGGCCCCGGCCGCCAGGGTCTGTCGTGGTTGGCAACCGATCGCGGCAGCATAGGCGGGATCCAGCGTCAGTGGCGTCAACGCGATACGCGGAAAATCGAGCCAAATCCACTCCCCTTCGCGCCGGGCCAGCAGCTCACCACTGCGGGTCTCGAAGCGGATCGTCTCGTGTGCGGCTACTGCCCCTGTCTGCCACAACACATGGGCAGCTGCCAAGGTGCCATGACCGCAGAGATCAACCTCGACTGTCGGCGTGAACCAGCGCAACTGGTAATGGGCCCTGCCAAGTTGCACCAGAAAGGCAGTCTCAGAGAGGTTGAACTCGGCCGCCATCGCCAGCTGGCTGGCATCCGGCAGGGCGGGTCCCAGTACGACCACCGCAGGATTGCCACCAAAGGGCTGCTGGCTGAAGGCATTGACATGAAACAATCTAATATTCGACATTGCACTTCCTGTGTTATCAAGTAGCACTCATTTAACGCCCTTTATACCACGATCCTCTTTTGCTGCGGGCGCAAGCGTGCCCCACCCCCTTTTAATGCATTAATAGAATAAAGAAGACATTTTTATTCTTTGTTGTTATTGAACACGCCCTTTAATCTGACCAAAAATCAGACCATGGAAGACGTGTGTGATGCAATTGAAGGATTCTCTGACCAACCTAGCCCCCCTCTCTGATGAACAACAACGTCAGTTGAACCAGGCGCTCTCGACCCTCAATACCCAGCAACTGGTCTGGGTGAGCGGCTATCTCTACGGTCTCTCCCAATCCGGCAGCCAGCCAGCGGCGGCCAGCGTTGCGCTGGCGGCGCCCGGCGGCAGTCTGACCATTCTCTATGGATCCCAGACAGGCAACGCCAAGGGTGTCGCCACTGCCATCAAGGCGCAGGCCGAAGCCCGTGGTCTGCCGGTCACGCTCACCTCAATGGCCGACTACAAACCCAAGCAGCTCAAGAAAGAGAGCCACCTGCTGGTAGTAGTGAGCACTTACGGGGAGGGTGAGCCGCCGGAGAGCGCCGTCGATCTGTTCGAACAGCTTAAAAAAGGCAAGATTGGCAAACTGGACGGGCTCAAGTTCGCCGTGCTGGGGCTGGGTGACAGCTCCTACGAATTTTTCTGCCAGACCGGCAACGATTTCGACAACTTCCTCGCCACCGCAGGGGCTGAGCGGATTTATGAGCTCGCGAGCCTCGATGTGGATTATCAGGATGCGGCCAAGAGTTGGGGCGAGCAGGCACTCAACGCCATTGCCGCGACGCTCACCACCGGCGCAGCCAGCAGCAAGGTGGCAAGCGCGGTGCAGCAGGCGGTAGGCCTGAGCCACTACAACAAGGA
>NZ_CAWNYS010000199.1:16702-20719 GCF_963878295.1 Aeromonas sp. HMWF014
GAACCCCTTCCCTGCCCGCCTGTCGCTCAATCAGAAGATCACAGGCCGGGATTCCACCAAGGATATCCGCCATATCGAGATCAGCCTCGAGTCCTCCGGACTCGTCTATCAGCCGGGGGATGCCCTCGGCGTCTGGTTCGACAACGACGCCGATCTGGTGGGCGAAGTGCTGGCCCTGGCTGGCCTTTCTGGCGATGAAGACACTGCCCACGGCACCTTGCGCGCCGCACTGTTAGGTCACTTCGAACTAACCCGGCTGCACGGCGGCTTTATCACAGGACTCGCTGACATATCGGACAACGCGGCGCTGAAAGATCTGGCGGGCGACAAGGCCCAGGTCAATGCGCTGGTGGCTTCCGCTCAGGTGGTGGATGTACTGAAGCGCTTCCCGACCGCACTCACTGCCGAGCAACTGATCAGCCTGCTGCGCCCCCTCACCCCGCGCCTCTACTCCATCGCCTCCGCCCAGAGCGAGGTAGAGGAGGAGGTGCACCTGACCGTCGGGGTGGCGCGCTACCCGCAAGAAGATGGCACCGTACGCTCTGGCGCCGCTTCTTCCTATCTGGCGGATCGGCTGATTGAGGATGGCGAGGTGCGGGTGTTTGTCGAACACAACGACAACTTCCGCCTGCCCGCCAATCCTGACACCCCCGTCATCATGGTGGGCCCCGGCACAGGTATCGCCCCGTTCCGCGCCTTTATGCAGGAGCGGGAAGCCCAGGGAGCGGAAGGCAAGAACTGGCTCTTCTTCGGCAACCCCCACTTTACCCAGGATTTCCTCTATCAGGTGGAGTGGCAGCGTTATGTGAAATCAGGCCTGCTGTCGAAGATCTCGCTGGCCTTCAGCCGGGATCAGGCCAACAAAATTTATGTGCAGGACCGCCTGCGCGAAGCGGGCCAGGAGCTCTATCAGTGGCTGGAAGCAGGTGCTCACTTCTATGTGTGTGGTGACGCCAACAAGATGGCCAAGGATGTGCAGGAGGCCCTGCTGGATGTGATTGCCGAACACGGTCACAAGAGCCGTGAGGAAGCAGAAGAATATTTGAGCGAATTGCGTCGTGCCAAACGTTATCAAAGGGATGTCTATTGATGAGCAAGCAAACAATCTCGGAACAGAAAGCGGGGCCAGTGGAGGGACCGCTGGCTGACAACGAACGTCTCAAGCGCGAGAGCGACTTCCTGCGCGGTACCATAGAGCAGGATCTGCAAGACCCGCTCACCGGCGGCTTCAACGGCGACAACTTCCAGCTGATCCGCTTCCACGGCATGTACCAGCAAGATGACAGAGACATTCGCCCCGAGCGTGCAGCCCAGAAGCTGGAGCCGCTGCACAACGTCATGCTGCGCGCCCGCCTGCCGGGGGGGATCATCACCCCGGCCCAGGGGCAGATCCTCGACAAGTTCGCCGAAGAGCACAGCCTGTACGGCCGCATTCGCCTGACCACCCGTCAGACCTTCCAGTTTCACGGGGTGCTCAAGCGCGACATCAAGCTGATGCACCAGACTCTCAATAGCACCGGCATCGACTCCATCGCCACCGCTGGCGACGTGAACCGCAACGTACTCTGCACCAGCAATCCGGTGGAGTCCGAGCTGCATCAGGAGGCCTACGAGTGGGCCAAGAAGATCTCCGAGCACCTGCTGCCCAAGACCCGCGCCTACGTGGAGATCTGGCTGGACGGTGAAAAACTGGGGCAGGACGAGGAGCCTATCCTGGGCTCCAACTACCTGCCGCGCAAATTCAAGACCACTGTGGTGATCCCGCCTCATAACGACGTGGATATCCACGCCAACGATCTCAACTTCGTGGCCATTGCCGAGCACGGCAAACTGGTGGGATTCAACGTGTTGGTGGGAGGTGGGCTGGCCATGACCCACGGCGACACCAGCACCTATCCGCGCAAGGCGAGTGACTTTGGCTTTATTCCCCTCTCCCACGTGCTGGAGGTGGCGGCCGCCGTGGTCAGCACCCAGCGCGACTGGGGCAACCGGGTCAACCGCAAGAACGCCAAGACCAAGTACACCCTCGAGCGAGTGGGGGTCGAGGCGTTCAAGGCCGAGGTGGAGAGCCGCGCAGGTATCCCCTTCGCCGAGAGTCGCCCCTATGAGTTCACCAGCCGTGGCGATCGCTTCGGTTGGGTCGAGGGGATCGACGGCAAGCATCACCTCACCCTGTTTATCGAGAATGGCCGCCTGCTGGACTTCCCAGGCAAGCCGCTCAAAACCGGCATGCTGGAAATCGCCAAAGTGCATCAGGGCGATTTTCGCCTGACCGCCAACCAGAACCTGATCATTGCCGGGGTGCCCGCCAGCGAGAAGGCCCGCATCGAAGGGCTGGCGCGCCAGTATGGCCTGCTGGATGACGGCGTCAGCGAGCAGCGCAAGCAGTCCATGGCCTGTGTGGCCCTGCCCACCTGCCCGCTGGCGATGGCAGAAGCGGAGCGCATGCTGCCCGCCTTTGTCACCGACATCGAAGGGCTGCTGGCCAAGCACGAACTGTCGAATGACGCCATCATCTTCCGTGTCACCGGCTGCCCCAACGGCTGCGGCCGCGCCATGCTGGCGGAAGTGGGTCTGGTGGGCAAGGCGCCCGGCCGCTACAACCTCCATCTGGGCGGCAACCTTGAGGGCACCCGCATTCCGCGCCTCTATCAGGAGAACATCACAGAGCCGCAGATCCTGGCCGAGCTCGACGTGCTGATCGGCCGCTGGGCCAACGAGCGCAATCAGGGCGAGTGCTTTGGCGACTTCGTGATCCGGGTTGGGGTGGTGGCCCCCGTTATCGATTCCGCGAGGGACTTCTATGCAGCCTGAACTGACTGATGGCGGGGCCGATGGCAGGCTCGACCTCTCCGCCCTGCTCACCCTGAGCCGGGACGAGCAGACCGAGGCGCTGGCGCCCCTCAACCGGGCGCTGGATACCATGAGCGCCCCCGAGCGGGTGCGCTGGGCACTGGCCAATCTGCCGGGTGAGCATCTGCTCTCTTCCAGTTTCGGCATTCAGGCAGCGCTCATGCTGCATCTGGTGAGCCGCGAGCGGGCCGACGTGCCGGTGGTGCTGACCGATACCGGTTATCTCTTCCCGGAGACCTACCGCTTTATCGATGAGCTGACCGAGCGCCTCGCGCTCAACCTGAAGATATACAAGGCCGCGTTGTCACCGGCCTGGCAGGAGGCGCGATTTGGTCTCTTGTGGGAGCAGGGCGTGGAGGGGATCACCCGCTACAACCAGCTCAACAAGGTGGAGCCGATGGACCGCGCCCTGCGTGAGCTGGGGGCCCAGACCTGGTTCTCCGGCTTGCGCCGGGAGCAGTCCGGCAGCCGGGGCGCATTGCCAGTGCTGGCCATCCAGCGTGGCCGCTTCAAGTTTCTGCCGGTGATCGACTGGAGCAACAAGGATGTTTTCTACTACTTCAAGGAGTTCAACCTCCCCTACCATCCGTTGTGGGAGCAGGGTTACCTCTCGGTGGGAGATGTCCATACCACCGCCAAGTGGGAGCCCGGCATGAGCGAGGAGCAGACCCGCTTCTTCGGCCTCAAGCGTGAGTGCGGCCTGCACGAGGAGGGTGGCAAAGAGCATGGCGCGCAGGGTGGCTCCGGCATCTGAGCCCGCTGGCAAGGCCAGATCCTGACAATAAAAAAACGCCCGGCAAGTTCTGGGCGTTTTTTATTGCTGAGGTGCAGCGGCTAACGTGCGCAGGGAATAGCGCCCTGCGTGCAGCCACGCCATCCGCTTATTGCACGGCGGCGCGCGCCTGGGTCAACCAGTCGTTGACCAGCGCCTCATGCCCCTTGAGCCAGGCCTCGGCGTGACGCTCTACATCTGCCGGTTTGTTCTGACCTTTGTTCATCAGCCCGTTCTGGATGTTGATGTCGTTCAGCGGCAGCTTGACGATACTGAACAGCTTGGCCGCCGCCGGGTTGGCCTCGGTGAACGCCTTGTTGGCCACTATGTGCATGGAATTCACGGTAAAGCCGTAGTTTTTGCCGTTGGGCAGGCGGGTCTGCGCTGCATCC
>NZ_CAWNYS010000199.1:20734-30808 GCF_963878295.1 Aeromonas sp. HMWF014
TAGGGGATCCAGGTGTAGTAGATCACCGGCTTGCCACTCTGGTAACGGGCCCGGGTATCGGCGATCAGGGCCGCGTAGTTGCCCTGCTTGTGGGTGACGGTCGGCGTCAGGCCGAACTCGTCCAGATGATGGTTGATGGCCTCTTCACAACCCCAGCCCGGGTTGCAGCCCACCAGATCGGCCTTGCCGTCGCCATCGCCGTCAAACAGCGCCGCCAGCTTGGGATCCTTGAGCTGACCCAGGTTGGTAATGCCATGCCGGGTGGCGGTCTGCTTGTCGATGAGATAGCCCTGAGCGGCGCCCGATGCATAGGTCCCCTGGCGGAAGAACACCTTGTCGCCGCCAGCCTGTTCGTACTTGTGGTTGTGCAACGGGATCCAGTTAAAGGCAAGGAAGGTACCATCGCCCTGCGCCACCGAGGCGTAGGCCACGTTGTAATCTACCTCCTGCACCGTCTGTACGTCATAGCCGAGGCGACCCATCAGCTTGCTGACCAGCAGGGTCTGGAAGGTCTCTTCCGGCAGGGAGCTCTGCAAGGGTTGAACGCGGATCCCCTCCCCCGGCAGTTCGGTGCTGGCCATGGCGACAGAACTCAGCAACAGGGCGTTCAGCACCAGGGTGCTCAGGGTTTTCGTGATGAACCTCATGCATTTACTCCTTTGTAATCAATTACTTTACTGCTGCCACGCAGGCGCATCAGCAGGGCCACGGGGCCATGTTGATACCAGCGGCCTGTGTGGCTGCGATCCCGCTGTCCCATTGCCTGGGTCAGACGGTCGAGCACGATGGCCAGCAGCACTATGCCGAGGCCACCGATGGAAGCGAGCCCCATGTCGAGTCGGCCTATGCCGCGCAGTACCATCTGGCCCAGACCACCGACCGCGATCATGGAGGCGATCACCACCATGGAGAGCGCCAGCATCAGGGTCTGGTTGACCCCGGCCATGATGGTGGGCATGGCAAGCGGCAACTGCACCTTGAACAACAGCTGGGAGGGGCTGGCGCCAAAGGAGTGGGCCGCCTCTACCAGATCTGTCGGCACCTGTCGGATCCCCAGCATGGTCAGCCGGATCATCGGCGGCAGGGCGAAGATGACGGTCACCACGACGCCGGGTACGTTGCCGATGCCGAACAGCATGACGATGGGGATGAGATAGACGAAAGCCGGAGTTGTCTGCATAGCATCCAGCAGCGGTCGGGTCCAGGCAGACAACCGCTCGCTACGGGCCAGCAAAATGCCGACCGGCAAGCCAATCAGGATGCAGAAGAAGAGCGAGGTCAACACCAGCGACAGGGTCACCATGGCATCGGACCAGGCACCGATGAGGCCGATCCCGACGAGAGAAAGCAGGGTACCCAGCGCCATGCGGCCATTAACCAGCTGCCAGGCGATCAGGGTCAGCATCCCTATCATCAGGGTGGATGGCACCGTCTGCAGCAGATGGGTCATGGCGTTGAGGGTCACCTCTACCGGTGCCCGGATCAGCTGGAACAGGGGGCGCAAGTTATGGACCAGCCAACCAATGCCGCTCTCCACCCAAATATCCAGCGGTACCAGCGCCTGCTGGAAGGGATCAAGCCAGTCGACAGCCGTGGCTGTATCCGCCGCTTCAATCTGGCTCTGCCAGTCGGCGGCCTGGGTTTCGGTATTGCCCCAGGGATCGGCCTGCGCCTCATTGGCCCGGATGGGGGCACTTGCCAAGAACAACAGCGCCAGCAAGCAGGTCAGCAGATGATGAAAGGGTTTGATATTCATACCGGGGTACTCCTGTCCAGGGTGTTCAGCAAGTTGGCCTTGGAGATGAGCCCCAGATAGGTGCCATCTTCCTCAACCACAGGCACCTGACAGGGCGCTGCGGCCACCTGACTGATGAGTTCATTGAGGGAGGTATCGGCCTGGATGGGCTGAATATCGGCCAGCAAGGCTTGCTCCAGGCTTCCTTTGTTTTTCACCGCCTGACCGAGCGACTCGACCGAGACGACCCCAAGGAAGCGGCGGCTGCGATCCACCACATAACCGAACTCCCGCTCCTGATCCTTGAGTTGACGCAGGGCGTTGCCCGGCCCGTCCGTGGTGTGCTTCTTGATAAGCGGCATCTGCTTGCGACTGACGATATCGCGGGCACTGAACACATTGGCCAGATCCACACCGCGAAAAAAGGCGCGAACATAGTCGTTGGCGGGCTGACTCAGGATCTCGTCGGGGGTGCCGACCTGGATCACCTGACCATCCTGCATGATGGCGATGCGATCGCCGATACGCATCGCCTCGTCCAGATCGTGAGAGATGAAGACGATGGTGCGTTGATGGCTGGCCTGCAGCTTGAGCAGCTCATCCTGCATCTCGGTGCGGATCAGCGGATCCAGCGCAGAGAAGGCCTCATCCATCAGCAGGATATCGGGGTTATTGGCCAGCGCACGGGCCAGACCAACCCTTTGCTTCATGCCACCGGAGAGGGCATCGGGGAAGGCGTCCACCCACTGACCCAGACCCACCTGATTGAGTGCCTGGCGGGCACTTTCCTGGCGTTCGAGAAGCGGCACGCCAGCCAGCTCCAGACCGAAGGCGGCATTTTCCAGCACGGTCAGATGCGGCATGAGGGCGAAGGATTGGAACACCATGCTGATCTTCTTGCGCCGCACCTGGCGCAGCTCACTATCTGAAATGGCGGCGATGTCCTCACCGTCGATCAGCACCTGACCACGGGTCGGTTCAATCAACCGGTTGAAGAGGCGTACCAGGGTGGATTTTCCCGAACCGGACAAGCCCATCACCACGAAGATCTCCCCCTCGTGGATGGCCAGATCGACCCTATGCACACCCAGTGTCTGCCCGGTCTTCTGCAGAATGCTGGCGCGGTCGTGCCCTTTCGCCAGCAATTTGAACGCCTTTTCCGGCTGTTCTCCGAAGATTTTATAGAGTGATTTCACTTCGAGTTTGACTGTCATACTGTCCTTTTTTCATGGTCGACATCTTGGTAATTAACCTGCCGAACGCGAACCAATTACTTTCTACACTAAGCAATTTACATGAAAAACAAAAGAACCATAGGAGTCCACACAAAACAATGAAAACATAAACAATTGATTTTAATGGTTTATTTTTGACAATAAAAAGCCATAAATCGACAAGCATGGGCCATGCCAGCATGGTTAATTTGATTAGATAACTAATTATCGTGGTGTTTTGACAGGCTAATAGGAGGAGGAAACCAGGCAGATCAGGGGGATGCCGCCAGGCAGGATCCTGAACAGGCAGCAGGGCTGGAAAAAATCATTACAACCCTAATGATATGCAGGCGAAAAACGAGGGGATACAGGGGAGCGGTTGAGCGCAGCCATGGCGAAGGCCTTGCCTGCCGGACCCGCCCTTTGTGGCAAGAAAAAAGCCCCCAGTGCAGCACAAGGGGCTTTTCGGCTTCAACAGTTATTCAATACGGTTCAGCGCCGTTGCCAGGTTTCGAAACTGTAGGGATGGGGGTTCTTCTCGTCGGGCTCATGGGGTTCTCGCTCAACGCAATGCCACTCGTCCTCCTCGAAGGCGGGGAAACGGGTATCCCCTGTCACCGCCAGATCGATGCGGGTCAGATAGAGGCTGTCGGCCCGTGGCAGCAGCTGACCATAGAGATGACCACCACCTATCACCATCAGCTCGTCTACCGTCTGACCATCGGCCAGCAGCGCCAGCGCGGCCTCCACCGAATCGACCACTTCGACCCCGTCGGCCTGGTAATCGGGGTTGCGGCTGATCACCAGATTGCGCCGTCCGGGCAGCGGCCGACCTATGGATTCGAAGGTCTTGCGCCCCATCAACACCGGTTTGCCCAGAGTCACCCGCTTGAAGTGGGCCAGATCTGCCGGCAGGTGCCAGGGCATCTGGTTATCCAGGCCAATCACCCTGTCGTGGGCCATGGCGGCAATCATGGAAATCTTCATGGGGTCAGCCTCTCACACCGTCTGTCAAATAATGGGCCGGTTACGGTACACGACCAGAGAGGGGATCGCCAAACCGAAACTGAGGGCACCCACGATAAACAACGCCTTGAGGCCGTTCTCCACCGCGCTCTGGATAAGGTCCATGGTCACCCCGGAGATGTTGAGCTCGACCACGGCGATCATCGCCTTGAACGCATAGCTGCCCGGGATCATTGGGATGATGGAGGCAACGCTAAACACGGGGCGCGGCGCCAGCAGCCGACGGGACCAATAGACACAGACAAAACCGACCGTGGTCGCCGCCGTCAGTGTCGCCCACTCGATGGGCATACCGTAATGAATGAGCAGGGTCCGCAGGCTGTGGGCCAGGGCACCGCCCATGGCGCAGTACTTCAACATGCGTGGCGGCACGTTGAACAGCATGGCAAACCCTACCGCCGGAATGGAGGACCAGAAGGCATCCTTGGCCAGCAACCAGACAAGATCCATCATACCTTCCACCCCCAGATCCCGGTGACCGACATGGCCAAAATGATACCTATGGCGGCGCTGATGGTGAGCAGGGTCGCCGTGCCCCAGCGTGCCAGCCCCATGTTGAAGTAACCCTTCACCATGTCGGAAACCGCATTGATGAGCGGGAAGCCCGGCACTAGCAAGAGCACGCTGGCAGCCATGGCGAGATAGGGCTGGGCCCCCCAGTTGAAGAAGTTGGCACTGGAGGAGAGCAGGGTGGCGATGAAGCCGGTCGCGGCAAAGTTGATAAGCGGGCTGTGGTGATGACGGGCGATCAGCTGGCGCACTCGCATCGCCACGGCGGAGGAGAGGCAGGTCACCAGGAAGATGGGCCAGTCGCCGCCAAACAGCAGGCTGAAGGCGCCGCAGGAGAGCCCCACCATGGGCACCACCAGCCAGGGGTGGTAATGAAACGGCACTATGCCGTCGAGCCGCTGACGCACCTCGCGCGCACCGATCAGCTCCTTCTCCGCCATAATGCAGATGCGCTGGATCTCGCACACCACCTGCATGTTGATGCCGTGCTCCCGTACCCGGCGGGTAGTGGTGACGCAACTGCCCTGATAGAGGCTGGTGAGCACGATGGCACTGGAGGAGATGGCCATCTCGACGCTCTCCAGCCCCAGCGCCATGCCAAGCCGGACCGTGGTCTGCTCTATGATGCGACTCTCGGCCCCGAACTGGGCCAGCATCTGGCCCACCTTGACGATGATACGGGTGATCTCTGTCTGCTGCTCCTGCGACAGCACCCGTCTTGGAGTGATACTGCTCATAATCCCTGCGAGTCGTGGCAAAATTAAAAGATCGCCATATTAGCCTAACTGTCGGCGCCATACATCCACACCGATCACGGCAATAATCAATTTTTAATAAAACAGCGAATGCCACGAAAACACATCAAATAGATTACAAATCACCTCAGATAAATTAACGTCAGTAAACGAACCTCACCCGATGACAGATATATAACGCAGAATAATAATAAGAATGCTATCAAGGGGATGTTTATTTCTTCTTGCGATAATAATCGAAGAAAGAAACCACATTATTTTCTCTGTAGACGGGGGGCTGGTCAGCATAGAGATTGGCATTGAGCTGGATCATCTGACTGCGCATGGAATAAAAGGAGGAGTGCATCATGCTCGCAATACGAATGCAGCTATCCAGATTGTTCTTGGCCAATTGACGCTGACAGTCGATACGAAACTGCAGGCCGCGCAATCGCTGCTGCTGCTCCGGACTGACCCGGTCGATCAACCCCTCTATTTGCTGGTGCAGCAACTCATCGAGTCGTTCCGGCTCCGTCACCGCCAGTCTCCTCAAGGTATCAAAATCAGGCAATTCCATATGCCCTCCTGCGGTCAGCCGCTGTATGGTGATACTCAAACAACAACGATCAGTACAATATTCAACCAACCGTATAATGAGTTATATAAGACGATTGCCCTCCTGGTTCAATCCATACCACAACCTTTCGAGGCTGACTGCGCCAAAGCAGGATCAACAATCGGGGAATTATTTTCTTATTCGTTATGGATCAATAAATTATTCATCAATATGGCTGTTTTTTTTCGTTTATACATTTTAGGCTGGCGATACCCAAGTCTTATGTCTTATTGAAAGGGCATCGGCAAGAAAGCTTTTCATTCGGCACTCGATGCTATGCCCCACCCTCGCCAACACCTGACCTCGTTTAACATATCTCACTGATTATGTTATTTTATTTGCTACTTATTCTAGGCAACCAAGGGCAGACCATGAGCAAGGCAAGAATCGGCATCGTCACCGTCAGCGATCGCGCCAGTGCAGGCATCTACGAAGACCTCTCCGGCAAGGCCATCATAGACACGCTGAACGCATATTTGACCTCGGCGTGGGAACCCCTCTATCAGGTGATCCCGGATGAACAGGATCAGATCGAAACGACCCTGATCCGGCTGGCAGACCAGGAACAGTGCTGCCTCATCGTCACCACGGGCGGCACAGGTCCGGCCAAACGGGATGTAACCCCTGAGGCCACAGAAGCGGTATGCGATCGCATGATGCCAGGCTTTGGCGAGCTGATGCGGGCCGAATCCCTCAAGTTCGTGCCGACTGCCATTTTGTCGCGCCAGACTGCAGGCCTGCGCGGCGGCTCCCTCATCGTCAACCTGCCGGGCAAGCCCAAATCCATCCGCGAGTGCCTGGATGCGGTCTTCCCCGCCATCCCCTACTGTATCGATCTGATGGAGGGGCCCTATCTCGAATGCGATGAAGCCGTCATCAAGCCGTTTAGACCCAAGAAATAAGCCCTGAGTGGGCGGGGGATGTGAACCCCCGTCCATATTTACTTGCGACCATATACCTTGACCCCGGCCTTACTCCCCTCCGAATTGCCATAGACCTCGATCCGCTTGATGCAGAGCCGGCTACCGAGAGATTTCCACCCCGATTCCTGATCCTCTTTCAGATCCTTGTCGAAATTAAGGGTCTTGCTGCGATCATTGCCGTAAAACACCTTGACCCTGTCCAGAGTCAATTCCCGTCCTGCCTTGACCATGATGGACTTGGCCGGTCGGCAAACGATGATGGGAATAATGGCCGGGTGGTCACCGACACCGAGCAGCATGGTGTTGCCCAGCCGAAATTCATCATCGGCCATGGCCGGTGCAGGCAGCGCCAATAAAAGGGTGGACAGCAAGAGCGCATTGAAACCGGGGCGCAGGCGGAGTTGAGCAGAGAAAACAGCAGATGGAACAGACATTATGCCTCCCGAAAAATGGGAGGCATATTAATTCATCAAGGCTAAACCCAGGCTGTACCGGCGCCCTGCCAGCAGGCAAGGTGCGCGGCTTCAGGACCAGCGCTTGAAGATGAGAGAGGTGTTGATGCCGCCAAAGGCGAAGTTGTTGGACATCAGATAGTCCACCGCCAGCGCGCGGCCATTGCCCACCACATGATCCAGCGGGGCACAGGCCGGATCCGGCTCGGTCAGGTTGATGGTGGGGGCAAACCAGCCCTCTTGCATCATCTCCAGCGACAGCCAGGCCTCGATGGCACCGCAGGCGCCCAGGGTATGGCCGAAGAAGCTCTTGAGCGACGATATGGGGGTCTTGTTGCCAAAGATGGTGGCGGTGGCGTGGCTCTCGGCTATGTCGCCGCGCTCGGTGGCCGTGCCGTGGGCGCTGATGTAGCCAATGTCGGCGGCCTTAAGCCCGGCCTGGGCCAGTGCCATCTCCATGCACAGCTGCATGGTCTCCTGCTGGGGCTGGGTCACGTGGGCGGCGTCGCAGTTGGTGGCAAAGCCCACCAGCTCGGCGATGATGGTGGCCCCGCGCGCCTGTGCATGTTCCAGCTCCTCCAGCACCAGAGTGCCCGCCCCTTCGCCAATCACCAGACCGTCCCGCTGCCGATCGAACGGCCGTGGCGCCAACTCGGGGTTGTCGTTCATCTGGCTGGTGGCAAACAAGGTATCGAACACCACGGCCTCAGACGGGCAGAGCTCCTCCGCCCCGCCAGCCACCATCAGGGTCTGATAGCCGTGCTTGATGGACTCGTAGGCGTAGCCAATCCCCTGGCTGCCGGAGGTGCAGGCGCTGGAGGTGGGGATCACCCGCCCGCGCAGGCCGAAGAAGAGGCCGGTATTGACCGCCGCCGTGTGCGGCATCATCTGCACATAGGTGGTGGCCGTGATGCTGGCGGTGCTCTTGTTGTTGAGCATGACCCCGAAGGCACGGATGGGATCCGTACTGCCGGTGGAGGAGCCATAGGCGATGCCGGTGCGACCGTCGGTCAGCACCGGGCTGTCGATAAGCCCAGCCCGCACCAGCGCCAGCTCGCTGGCCACGGTCGCCAGCTGGGAGACCCGCCCCATGGCCCGCGTCTTCTTGCGCGGATAGCGGGCGGGCAGCACAAAATCGGCAATGGGCGCCGCCAGCCGGGTATTGAGCCCCTCGTAGATAGCCCACTGTGGCATGGTCACCACCGCATTGCGCCCTGCCTGCAACTTTGCCCGCACGCTCGGCCAGTCCTGACCGAACGCTGTCACCCCGGCCATGCCGGTTACTACTACCCGCTTCATACCATACCGCCATTCACAGAGATAACCTGGCCTACCACAGAGACAGCACCATGTTGAACCGACATCAGGCAAGAGACCACCAGCATCCGTGTCATACCATGCCCCCGTTGATGGAGATGACCTGGCGCGTGATATAGCCGGCGATGTCCGACATCAGGTAGGAGACCAATCCGGCCACCTCGTCCGCCTGCCCCATACGCTTGAGCGGGATCAGCTTCATCGCCTCCTCCTGCACCTCGGCATCCACCATGCCGGTATCGATGAGGCCGGGCGCCACGCAGTTAACCGTGATCTTGCGCTTGGCCAGCTCCAGCGCAAGCGCCTTGGTGGCCCCCATGATACCCGCTTTGGCGGCGCTGTAGTTGACCTGGCCACGGTTGCCCATCAGGCCCGAGACCGAGGAGATGGTCACGATGCGGCCGCCCCGGCGCAGACCTATCATCGGCATGATACAGGGCTTGAGCAGGTTGTAGAAGCCGTCCAAATTGGTGTGCAGCACCCCGTCCCAATCCTCGTCGGTGAGGGCGGGGAAGGCGCCGTCACGTATGATGCCGGCGTTGCAGACCACACCGTAATAGGCGCCGTGTTCGGCCATGTCGGCTTCCAGCCGCTTGCGGCAGCCCTGGCGATCGGCAATGTCGAACTGGATCAGGCGCCCCTGTCCCCCTGCGGCTTGCAGGTTCGCTAGGGTAGCCTCGGCCCCAGCGCGGTCGCCGTGGTAGTGCACGACGACGAGAAAACCGTCGGCGGCCAGCTTGAGGGCGATGGCGCGGCCTATCCCCTTGCTGGCGCCCGTGACCAATACGGTAGAGATCATGAAACGTCCTTCGCTAACAAATCGGATAATTCGCCGGGTGCGGGTTGATAGGTCGAGAGGCGCGCGGTGGCGCACTCCTGCCCATCTTGCAGGATCCGGCAATCGAAACTGGCCATGCCGCCGTCTTGCAACAGACAGCTGGCCTCTATGGTGAGCAGGGCCCCCGCCGCAAAGCGGGTGGGCTGGCAGCGGTACTTGCGGGTGCCGAGCAACATACCGATGCGCACCGGCTCGCCGCGCAATCGCCCCTGCATGCCGGCCCAGGCGGCTATGGTCTGAGCCATCAGCTCTATGCCGACCCAGGCGGGCAACGAGCCCTCGCCATCGAGCAACAAGGCGTGCCGGGCGCCAACCAGGGTCTCGCAGCACACCCGGCTCGCATCCACGGCGCAGAGCCGATCCAGCAGCAGCATAGGGGCCTGATGGGGCAAGATAGTGTCGATGGCGGGCAGCGGTATGAGCTCATTCATGAGGGTGATAGTCCAAACAGCAGGCTGACATTGTTGCCACCGAAGGCAAAGGAGTTGGAGAGGACCCGGGGCGCCGCCAGTCGAGTGGCGCCACTCACCAGCCGGATGGAGGCCAGCGCCGGATCCACCGTCGTCACCCGCTGGGGAGGCAACGGCAGCGCCCGCTCCAGCAGCAGGCAGGCGAGCGCGGCTTCAATGGCCCCCGCCGCGCCCAGGGTATGGCCGGTGAGCGGCTTGGTGGAACTGCAGGGCACCTTGTCGCCGAACAGGCGATGCAC
>NZ_CAWNYS010000199.1:30844-32688 GCF_963878295.1 Aeromonas sp. HMWF014
CCTCGGCCCCCACGCCATCCGGATGAGGGGCCGAGATATGCCAGGCATCGGACGACTCGCCCGCCCCCAGCAGCGCCAGCGGCGCAGGCGTGCGGCTCAGCAGAAACAGCGCGGCCCCCTCGCCTATGTTGATCCCCTGGCGGCCGTTGTCGAAGGGCTGGCAGAGGGTGCCACTGAGGGACTCCAGGCTGTCAAAACCGTTGATAGTCAGCCCGCACAGGCTGTCGGCGCCACCGACGATCACCGCATCCACCAGTCCGGCCGCCAGCATCCGCTGACCGCTGATGAAGGCGCGGGCGCTGGAAGAGCAGGCGGTGGAGAGGGTGTAGGCAGGCCCGGAGATGTCGAGATAACGGGCCAGAAATTCGGACGGAGAGCCCAGCTCCTGCTGGCGATAGTCAAAGGCCGGGGGAATTGCCTCCCCCCGCCGGGCGGCGGCGATCGCCAGCTCGGCCTCGCCTATCCCGGCTGTGCTGGTGCCGAGCACCAGGCCTACCCGCGCAGGGCCAAACTCCGCCAGCGCCTTGTCCAGGGCGGGGCGGATCTGCGCCAGCACCGCCAGCAGCAGGCGATTGTTGCGCGAGGCATAAGGGGCCAACGCCGCCGGTATTTCCGGCAGAGCGCCCTCGACCCGCCCCACCGGGGTCAGGCGACCATCCAGCAAGGTCTGGTTGTGGCGAGTGAGCGGCGTGCTCCCCTCTGCCTGCCAGGCCAGCAGGGCCTCGGCGCTGGCATCCCTGCCCTCCCCCAATGCCGAAATGAAGCCGTAGGCCGCGATATAACAACTCATTGGGACAGGGTCTCCAGCTGCAAACGGTAGTGAAATACATGCTGTTGCAGACTGACCGGCTCCCGTACGCCGCCCTTGTCCTGGTACCCGATCTCGGTGACCAGGGCGCCATCGGGAGAGCGCAGCCGGCGCGTCAGCCCTTCGTCCCGCAGCGTCCAGCCCGGCGGCAGCTGCGGCTGCCAGCTGGCCAGCGGCCAGTAGCAGAGCATGACATCCGCCAGCACCTGGGTCACGGGCGGCATGCCGGTGGCGAGCAGCGGGCTCAGCTGCTGAGTCGCTATGCCCTGCTGATCGTAACGCACCCGAAACAGCCGCACCCCGCTCGGGGTCAGGCCGACCAGGGTCAACTGGCTGCCATCGGCCTCCAGCACAGTCATCAGCTGATGGGAACTCTCACCCACGGTGGCCGTCAGCAACTGCTGGCGATAGAAGGGGGTGGCAAGCACAGGGGCTGGCAGCGCCATGACGCTGCCCTTGTCGAGATAGGTGGTGGGGGCAGGCGGGCTGCTGCAGCCCCCCAGCAAAAATATGAGTAATACAAACAGTGATCTCATTGCAATGTTGGCTCCCGACTATCCTGCCCTGGCAGCGGCAGTCGTACCCGGTCCAGCACCAGAGGCGACAAAAGGAAGGCAGTAAAGATACCGCCGCTCAACACCAGACCAAAGCCCGCTATGGCGGGGGTGTGACTCAGCGCCAGCAAGCCGAACGCCAGCTGGGTGGTGAGGTTTGCCAGCAGGATGGCGAGCAGGGTGGAACTCTGCCGCGCAAGTTCGTTGCCACAGTGGGCAAAGAAGAGACCGTAGTCGATGCCGATGCCGAAGATGAGGCTGAGCGCCAGCACACCAAACAGGGTGAGCGGCTGGCCGCAGGCGGCGAGCAGTGCCAGCCCCATGGCGAGAGCAATCAGGTTGACCAGCAGCACCCGGGACGCCCTGGCTGCCCCCATCCGCCGCCAGAGCAGCAGGGCCACCAGGCCGATGGCCAGCAGCAGCAGTTCGGCCAGCTTGATCCGGTAGTGGGCAAACAACTGACTCCACTCGCTGCGCTGATC
>NZ_CAWNYS010000200.1:0-1843 GCF_963878295.1 Aeromonas sp. HMWF014
GCGACTGTACCACCTAAAATGGTGTCCGGGATGATTAGACCACTACAGCCTCATTATCATTGCACAATGGGGTTGAGTTTCAGGTGCCGGATAATGGATTCTATTTCTTCTACAAGAATGCATTTATTCCGAGGTAACCGATGTAACGCCCTTATCCATCGCTGGGCCATGAGTGGTCACCATGACACGGGTCCATGCTGCAAATAAGGGTAGGGAAATCGACTTCCTGCAATAAAAAAGGCGCCATCAAGGCGCCTTTGTCGTTGCTGTCAGCCAGTTACTTCAGCTGAAGAACCAGTAACCGCGGTTGATCAGACGGGTCAGCAGTTGCAGGAAACCGGCCTGATCGGCGAGTTCTACCATGTCTGCCTGGGTGATGATGTCCTTGTCACACAGCAGGGAAATGGCGGCCGCATCGTCGCTTGGCAGGGTCCAGGCCTCGCCGTCGATATAGCACTGCTGGCTCTCACCGCTGAACCAGACGCTACGCAGACCCGGCACCTTGATGGCGGGCTCGCCCTGAGTCAGCAGGTCGGCCACTTCCTCGGCGCTGTAGTCCGGCTCGACCGGATTGACGTCCAGATCGTGCTTGGCTTCGGAGATCATGGCGCCGAACCACGCCTTGAACAGGGTCTCGTCATCGAGGGCCTGTTGCATCAGCTCGCGCAGACGGTGCAGCTCAAAGGGCTGGATCTCGCCGTGGCGGGCACGGGGCTTGAGATCGGCATCGCTATAACGCTCGGTGCGCACCTCGTTGTCGATCAGGTGATCGGCAAAGGAGGAGATAAGTGCCTTGGCATCCGGCGCACGGAAGCCGACCGAGAAGTTCATGGAGGGCTCGATGGCGTAGCCCTCGTGGGGGAATCCGGGTGGAATGTAGAGGATATCGCCCGGCTCCATGATGACGTCGATGAGCGCCTCGAACGGTTCGCAGTGCAGCAGGGCGGCGTGGGCAGCAAATTCGTTGAGCGGCTTGGCATCGCCAACCCGCCAGTGACGCTTGCCCAGACCCTGGGTGATGAACACATCGTAGTTGTCGATGTGGGGGCCGACCCCCGCGTGGGGGGTGGAGAAGCTCACCATCACATCGTCAAAACGCCAGCCCGGGATGAACTGGAACGGCAGTGCCAGCTCGTGTACCTCGGGGGCCCAGTGGTTGCAAGCCTGCACCAGCACTGTCCAGTTCTCTTCCCCCAGATGGTCGTAGGATTCGAAGGGGCCGTGGGCCGCTTCCCACTTGTTGTCGAAGCGGGTCACCAGACGGGACTCCACTACCTCTTCCATGGCCAGACCCGCCAGCTCGTCCGGGCTGATGGGGTCCTGAAAGTCGGTGAAGCCACCCTTGATAAGGAGTGGGCGCTTCTGCCAGTAGTGCTCAAGGAAGTGAGCGATATCCAGATTGAGTTGGTACATGCTGTTTCTCGTGTCTCGCAAAGAGGTTTTGCCCAAGTCGGGCTTGGGAAAAGCCACTCGGGATCCTGCCGTGGCAGGGAAAATAACAGGGGCCCTGTGGCGTATCGTGCACAGGGCCCCTTCGTCAGTACCGGTTGGCTTATTTCAGCAGATCAACCAGACGCTGGGCGTCACCGATGTAGTTGGCCGGGGTCAGCTTCTTCAGCTCCACCTTCACTGCTTCCGGCAGTTCGAGGGTGTCGATAAAGGTACGCATCCCTTCGGCATCCACGCGGCGACCACGGGTCAGCTCTTTGAGCTTCTCGTAGGGCTTCTCGATACCGTAGCGGCGCATTACGGTCTGGATCGGCTCGGCCAGCACTTCCCAGTTGGCGTCCAGATCGGCGGCCATGGCGGCGTCGTTGGCTTCCAGCTTGGAGATACCCTTGAG
>NZ_CAWNYS010000201.1:0-1817 GCF_963878295.1 Aeromonas sp. HMWF014
CATCAAGCAGGTGCTGGCCGAGCTTGGCCAGATAGCCTTCTGGCGCATCCAGATGCGGCCGGGTCGCCCGCTGGCGTTTGGCAAGCTGGGGACTACCCCCTTCTTCGGCTTGCCGGGCAATCCGGTAGCGGCCATGGTCTGCTTCCTGCAGTTTGTCGAGCCTGCCATCGCTTGCTTGCAGGGCCGGGTCTGGCAACCGCTGCGCCTGTCGGCACAGGCCGAACAAAAGATGCAGAGCCGCCCGGGCCGCACCGAGTTTCTGCGCGGCGTCTTCCATCAGGATGCCAGCGGCGTGCTGCGGGTGCGCACCACGGGACCGCAGGGCTCCGGCATTCTGAGCTCCATGGCCGATGCCAACTGCCTGATTGAAATTGTCCCCGCCCAGCCGGCCATCGCACTCGGCGAGCGGGTCTGGATCCACCCGCTCCAGGGACGAGTGGCCTGATCAATCGCGAGCATCCCGCCGGTCGTGGCGGGGTGCTCGCGCCCATGACCCGAGGCTTGTCCGTTGCGCCTGAATACGCCGCTATCGCATCGTCCACGGCCTGCGTATCGCACTCGGCAAGCGCCCCTGCATGGGGCGATGATGCCAAAGGTACAATTGCGTCTGCCGGAACAAACCGGTTCAGCTCTCGCCACAGGCAGGATCAATGTCCCGGCAACCACTCCAGATACGCCGGATTGGCAACAAAACCAGCGCGTTCATACAGAGGGCGTCCCTCATCGCTGGCATGCAGCCACACCTTGCCCAGTTGTTCGGCGCAGGCATGGGCCACCATGGCATTGAGCAGGGCGCTGGCCATGCCCTGCTTGCGGTATGCCGGCAGTGTATACATGTTGAGCAGATAGGCCTCCCGCCCCGACACGTTGCCGGGATAGGGGGGCCGCACAAACAGAGCCAGCGTGCCGCTCGCCACCACTTCCCCCCCGACCTCGGCCACCCAGGACCGCGCACTGCCATCAGCCTGCGCAGTGCTGAAATAGGCACTGGTCGCCTGCCAGAGATCCACATCGACCAGCGGATCGCTCAGCTCACCCACCTCACAAAACAGCCCCATGCGCAGACTCACCAATACGGGAATATCAGCCTGCGTTGCCTGACGAACGATCATCTGCACCTCCTGGTGCCATCACTACTCCAAAGATGACAAGGCGTCCCCGAAGGCGCGCCTTGTGAAAGGAGCAGTGTGTGCCGATATATAACCCCTTGGCAAGGCGACAGCACTCCCATGCCAGGAGACGTCAACTCACCCGGGCCAGCCACATCCAACCCGCAGTGGACTGGAAGAACACCACCATGGCCATGGGCGGCCGCTGCTGCCGCCGTGGTGCCCTCGGGGAGGCGCCAGCTTGACTGGCCAGTATGACAGCCGTCGGGGCCGACGATACTCTGGCACTATTGACGGTTGTGAAGGATGGAGACAACTCCAAGTTAGCCCGCGCCCAACGCGACCGGCTGCGAGAGAGCGTCAATATGCACACATGGCGACTTCCTCCCATTGGTCGGCGGAAAGAGACGATGACCCATGCCGCATTTTTCTGGGCACCGACCTATGGCCAACGCTCTCCGGCTCGCAGAAATGACGCGCACCACCTCATTTCCGAATCAGCCAAGGAACAACTGACAGCAATATGCCCAACGCTGCGGCAGGCACTGTTCAGTCACCAGATAACAGAAGACGCCCAACGGCGGTGACACCGCGGCTTTCGTTGCGGATCAGTTATTGGAACGAAATCAACATATGAGATAATAAAATATAATCCTGTACATGATGTATTATAAATGTATTCGTATGTACTCGGGATCTGTTATGAAA
>NZ_CAWNYS010000202.1:0-1284 GCF_963878295.1 Aeromonas sp. HMWF014
GATCCGTGTTGCGGATGTCATAGCGGAATTCGCCGCCAGACTTGTGCTCGACCGCCGCCAGCAGGTCTTCCACCATCTTGAGGTTGAGCGGACCCTTGTCGAAGGTGGGGTTGTGCTGCTGGCTGAACAGGCTGGAACCTGCCGGTGCCACCGGGCTCGCCAGTATGCCGGAGAGATCCAGCTTGGCCTGACGGGCGGTGAGCCCTGGCAGGGCCTGCAGCAAATCGGTGCGACCGATGAGATCCGTCAGCTGGGTCACACCCAGCTGGGCCATCAGCTCGCGCGTCTCTTGTGCGATGAACTGGAAGTAGTTCATCACCATCTCCGGCAGGCCGGTAAAGTGCTCGCGGCGCAGCTTCTCATCCTGGGTGGCGACGCCGGTGGCGCAGTTGTTCAGGTGGCAGATGCGCAGGTATTTGCAACCGAGCGCCACCATGGGGCCTGTGCCGAAGCCGAAGCTCTCGGCGCCGAGGATGGCTGCCTTGATGATGTCCAGACCGGTTTTGAGACCGCCATCCACCTGCAACCGCACCTTGTGGCGCAAGCCGTTGGCCACCAGGGCCTGCTGGGTTTCGGCCAGGCCCAGCTCCCAGGGAGAACCGGCATATTTGACCGAACTCAGCGGGCTGGCGCCGGTGCCGCCGTCATAACCCGAGACGGTGATGAAGTCGGCATAGGCTTTGGCCACGCCACAGGCGATGGTGCCGACGCCGGGCTCGGAGACCAGCTTGACCGACACCAGGCAGTCCGGGTTGATCTGCTTGATGTCGAAGATGAGCTGGGCCAAGTCTTCGATGGAGTAAATGTCATGGTGCGGCGGCGGTGAGATCAGGGTCACGCCGGGCACGGAATAACGCAGCTTGGCGATCTGGGCCGTGACCTTGTCACCGGGCAGCTGACCCCCTTCGCCGGGTTTGGCGCCCTGGGCCACCTTGATCTGTACCACGTCCGCGTTCATCAGGTAGTGGGGGGTGACGCCGAAGCGCCCCGAGGCCACCTGCTTGATGCGGGAGTTTTTCTCGGTACCGAAACGCTTGGGATCTTCGCCACCCTCGCCCGAGTTGCTCTTGCCGCCGAGCCGGTTCATGGCGACTGCCAGTGCCTCGTGGGCCTCAGGCCCCAGGGCGCCGATGGACATGGCGGCGGAGTCGAAGCGGGGGAACAGTTCGGTCGCAGGCTCCACTTGATCCAGCGCGACCGGGTTGTCGACCGTCTTCAGGGCGAGCAGATCGCGCAGGGTGGAGACAGGGCGCTCGTTCACGAGCCGCGCGTACTCCTTGTAAT
>NZ_CAWNYS010000203.1:0-1413 GCF_963878295.1 Aeromonas sp. HMWF014
GAGCACCAGCACAATGGCACTCAGCCAGCGTCCCCAGCGGGGCATCAAGTTCCACGCAGCCGTGGCCATGGTGGAGATAAATCGTGTCAGGCTTCTTTCTACTGTCATGCTGATTGCTTGAGTTGTTCCAAGGCTGAGCGCCCGCCTTCCAGATAGGCCAATCCCCAGTGCAAGAGCTGGGCATCGGCAGCCCCTGCCTGCTTGGCCTTGTCGAGTGCCTTGCGAACCATGGCCATCCGCTCACAGGGCGGAAACTGAGCAATATTATCCCCTGATTGCCAGAGAGCCAGCAGTCGATGGGCTTGCGGTGATCCTTCCAATGCTTGATAGAGTGCCGGGGTCAGTTGCACCAGAACTGGTTCTGCCGGGGGGATAGACAAGACCAGCTCACGCCAGTTGCCATTGCACTCCCGCAGCCACCAACGACTGATGCCACCAAAGATACCGCCAAGCCAGGGGGCATCCTGCTGCTCAAGCAGCAAGGGCAAGGCGTCAGGGGTATAGAACCGCAGCAGCATACTGTACTTGCCACCCGGCTCTATCACTCTTGCCCCAAGCGCCAACTGCTCTTGCAGTGTTTCCACAGGTCGCTCGCTGTCAATCAGCCCCACGACATGCCCCTGCTCGGCGAGTTCAGCCAGCAAGCCTTCATCCTGTTGTGAGCACTGCCAGAGCCAGGGGCCAAGATTGACCAGCTCAAACAGGTCATCGTGCAGATAGAGCGGCAAAAACAGCCCCTCACTCATCTTCTCTCGCTGCTCGGCACTAAGATGGGCCGCTTCGATCAGAGCAACTGCCTTTCCTTCACGCCAGATTGATTCAGGTAGCATCTTACTCTCCCTTCACCACGGCATCGCCCTGAGCCATGGCTCTCAGCATGCAAGGGATGCAGACAGGTTTCTCCATGGGCGGAAGTGTTTTCAACAAGGCTTCAGCACTCGTCTGTGTGGCGATTTGTGGCACGATAGTGACATGCTCCGGAGAGGGTTCCGTAGCGACAACTTTCGGTAAGAATGGGGCCTGACCCGCCCACCCAGAGCCAGAACCGGGACTGCCACCAGAGTTCATCTTGATGGAGGGACCAACCAGGGTGACGCCGCTCGGGTCAACCTTCACAAAGCTGCCGCCGACCTTGAGGGTCAGCTCTGAGCCTGCTTCCAGTACAATCTTGTTACCGGCCTTGATGTGGACCTCTTGGCCCGCTTCAACCAGCAGCGACTGCCCCAGTTTCTGATGCATTGAGACATCCACCGTCAGCGAATAGTCGGCCTTGATGTGATCCCGTTTCTCGCCTTCCACCGTCAGGTGGTCGTTGGCCTTGATGCGGGTGACCCGCTCGTTGTCGATATCGGTGTGCTGGTCGTGCTTGATGTGCCAGGCAGCGTCGTTCTCTATCAGCACGTTCAGGTCTTT
>NZ_CAWNYS010000204.1:0-12349 GCF_963878295.1 Aeromonas sp. HMWF014
GCAAAGGGTGGTAAGATCGTTTTCCTTCTAAAGATGAAACAACTGATTGATATGGCAGCCCGAACCCTGAAAATTGCCACTCGCAAGAGCCCCTTGGCCCTGTGGCAGGCCAACTTCGTCAAAGACCGGCTGGAAGCCCTGTACCCAGAGTTGCAGGTCGAGCTGGTACCCATGAGCACTCAGGGTGACAAGATCCTGGATACCCCTCTCGCCAAGGTGGGCGGCAAGGGGTTGTTCGTCAAGGAGCTGGAGACCGCCATGCTGGAGGGACGTGCCGACATCGCCGTCCACTCCATGAAGGATGTGCCGGTGGAGTTCCCAGAGGGACTGGGTCTGCACACCATCTGCGAGCGCGAAGATCCGCGCGATGCCTTCGTTTCAAACCGCTACAGCCAGATAGACACGCTGCCGCAGGGTGCCGTGGTCGGCACCTCCAGCCTGCGCCGTCAGTGCCAGTTGCGAGCAGTACGCCCTGATCTGGTAATCCGCGACCTGCGCGGCAACGTCAATACCCGTCTCGCCAAGCTGGATGCCGGTGAATATGACGCCATCATACTCGCCGCCGCCGGCCTGAAGCGTCTGAAGATGGCGCACCGCATTACCACCTTCCTCGAGCCGGAGCAGAGTCTCCCCGCCAACGGCCAGGGGGCTGTCGGTATCGAGTGCCGACTCGACGATGAGGAGCTACACGCCCTGCTGGCGCCCCTCGAACACCGCGAGACCCGGATCCGGGTGCTGACCGAGCGCGCCATGAACCGTGCCCTGCAAGGGGGCTGTCAGGTGCCTATCGGTGCCTATGCCCTGGTGCAGGGGGATGAGGTCTGGTTGCGCGGCCTGGTGGGCAGCCCGGATGGCAGTCAGGTGATCCGCGACGAGATCCGCGGCCCGCTGGCAGACGGTGAGGCGCTCGGCCACACCCTGGCCCAGCGTCTGCTGGCAGCCGGCGCCGACCTCATCCTGGCCGAGGTCTACCGGGCATGAGTGCGGGCCGGGTCAGGTCATGGCCACAACCGCTGAGCGCTGCCTGATGGTCCCGCTGGTGGTGCGTCCGACCGCTCAGGCCACCGAGCTGGTGCAGCTGTTGCGCCAGCACGGCCACACACCGCTCTGCTGTCCGCTGCTGGAAACCGTGGCAGGCAGCGAACTCTCTCGCCTGCCCGAACTGCTGCCCCAGGCTGACATAGTCATAGCCGTCAGCATGCATGCAGTTAATTTTACTCATCATTTTCTGTTGCAAACTGGTCAGACCTGGCCACATATTGACTACTTTGCGGTCGGTCAGGCCAGCGCGGACGCCTTCGCCGACGCAGGCATAGCGGCGAGCTGCCCGGACGATCCGCGCAGTGAAGGGCTACTGGCCCTGCCCGCCCTGCAACAGGTGAGCGGCAGGCGGGTGCTGATCCTGCGCGGCAATGGCGGTCGGGATCTCATCGCCCGGACGCTGGCCTCACGAGGTGCTCTGGTGCACTATTGTGCAGCCTATGAGCGTCACTACCCCGAGCTGGACGGGGAAGCATTGACTCACCACTGGCAGGCGACCGGGCTCGACAGCCTGCTCATCACCAGTGGCGAACTGTTGCAGCGGCTGCTGGAACTGGTGCCCAGTCAGCAGCAGCCCTGGCTTTATGACCGCCTGTTGGTGGTGCCCAGCCCCCGCGTAGCCGAGATGGCCGAGGCGGCGGGCTTTACCCGAATCACGATTGCCCAAGGTGCATCCAACCAGGCCCTGACGGCTGCTCTGGAAGCGAGGAAGATGGAATGACTGAACAACAAGAATCCCAGGTCAAGCCCCAGCCGACCCCAGTGGTCAACGGCGGCAAGAGCCGTTCCGGCACCCTGCTGGGTGGCGTGGCCATATTGCTGGCCCTCGGCCTGACCGGCAGTCTCTACCTGCACGTCCACAAGAGTGCGGTGGCCCAGCAGGGGGAACTGGATCAGCTCAAGCTGCAACTGGCCGGGGCCATCGCTAAGCTGGATCAGAGCAACAGCAAGGAGAGTGAACAGCTGGCAGCTTTCGGCAAGCAGCAGCAACTGCTGCAAGACGAGCTCAAGGACTTGCAGAACCGGGTGCTGGATCTCAACGACAAGCGCCCCAACGACTGGATGCTGGCTGAAGCCGAATACCTGGTGCGCATGGCGGGCCGCAAGCTGTGGCTGGAACATGACCTCATCTCCGCTATCACACTGCTTGGCAATGCCGACGAGCGGATCAAGGCGCTCAACGACCCCAGCCTGATGCCCATCCGCAAAGCGCTGGCGGCAGACATAGCCCAGCTCAAGGGGATGCCGCGCATCGACCGTGAGGGGCTGACGCTCAAACTGGCAGCGCTATCCGACCAGATTGAGCTGCTGCCGCTCTCCACCGTCAATATGCCGGAAGCGAAAATCGAACCGGATCAGGCCGTCAGCACCAACCCGGACGAGTGGCAAAGCAACCTGAAGAAGAACTGGCTCAAGTTCACCGAGAACTTCATCACCATACGTCGCCGCGATGGGGGCGTGGAGGCCCTGCTCTCCCCGCAGCAGGAGATCTTCTTGCGCGAGAACCTCAAGACCAAGCTGCTGCAAGCCCAGTTCGCCGTCTACCGCGAGCAGCAGGCACTGTATGACGACAGTCTGGAGAAGGCACAGCGCTGGCTCACCCAGTATTTCGATACCGACAACAGCGCGACCCACTACATGCAGACCGAACTGGACAAGCTCAAGGGTGAGCAGATCCAGTTCGACTATCCGGATCGCTTCAAGACCCAAGCCATGCTGGAAGAGGTGCTGAACGAGCGCCTGCAACGCATTCTGGCCAGCAACTGAGGAGGGCACCATGATTCGTCTGATTGTTCTGGTGGCCGTGATGGTGGCGGGGCTGATATTCGGCCCGCAAGCCTCCGGCAACAAGGGGTATGTCCTGATCTCCCTGGGTAACTACACGGTGGAATCCTCGGTCACCAGCGCCGTGATCCTGGCCGTGCTCTTCTATGCCGCCCTGCTCATCGTCGAGTGGGTGCTGGGCCGGCTGTTCGGCCTGCGTCGCAAGACGCTGGGCTGGTTCGGCTCCCGTCGGCGCCGCAAGGCCAACCAGCAGACGGTAGCCGCCACCCTGGCCATGGCCGAAGGTCACTACATCCAGGCCGAGAAGCTGATGCTCAAGGGGGCCAGCAACAGCGATACCCCGCTGCTCAACTACCTGAGCGCCGCCAAGGCCGCCCAGGCACGTGGCGATGACGTGCGCCGGGATCAATACCTGCAAAAGGCGCAGGAGGAGCACCCCAAGGCCGAGCTGGCGCTGACCCTGACCCAGACCCAGTTGCAGATTGAGCAAGGCCAGTACGATACGGCCCTGGCCATGCTGGAATCCGCCTATGCCCTCAATCCACGCCACCCCATGGTGCTGGATCAGCTGCGTCAGGTACACCTGGCGCGCGAGGAGTGGATGGCCCTCATCGACCTCATTCCCGCCCTGCACAAAGTGGGCAAGCTGACCCCCAAACAGGAAGACGCTCTGCTGCATCAGGCCTGGCGCGGTCGGCTCAAGAGCGCCAGCGGCGCCCTCGAAACCCTGCGCCCTGTCTGGCAGGAACTGCCGCGCAAGCTGCGCCAGGATCCGGATCTGCTGGCCTGCTATGGCGATCGACTGCGCCAGCTCGGCGCCGACCAGGAGGCTGCCGAGCTCTGGCTGGATGCGCTGCGCAAGCAGGTTTCCCCCCAACTGCTGGCTCGCCTGCCCAGGCTCAAGCTCGACAACTACCAGCCCATGCTGACCCTGTTGCAGAAGATCCAGGATCAACCGGCCGCAGAAGCGGCGCTGGCCCAGATCTATCTGCTGGCCGGTCAGCTGGACGAAGCCCAGCGACTGTTGGAGAAGGCGGTGGAGACAGCGCCGAGTGCCGCCATCTACAACGCCCTCGGCCAGGTAATGGACAAGCGCCGGCTTACCAACAAGGCCAACGAGTATTATCGTCAGGCCCTGCAACTGGCCGACATCTGATCCCTACCCCTGTGCCAACAGCACAAAAAAGAGAGGCTGCTATTGCGGCCTCTCTTTTATCTGTTCATCTCTCTTTTTACCCGGATTAACACCAGTTCTGGCTTATGCCGTCAACCGCTCCAGCTCACCGATGAGCCAGATGGCCTCCTCCCTGTGATAGCCGCACACATCCGGCATGGGTCTAAAACCGCGGCACACCAGAGGGCGATCCGGCTGATCGAAAATCTTGCAGCCCAGCCGCACATCGAGCTGGACACAGGGCACCCCGGCCGGTTTACCGGCAGGCATACCCGGAATAGCGCTGCTGATACTGGGGGCAATGCAACAGGCTCCACAACCTTGACGACATTCCATGTAACGCTTTCCTGTGCGTGGCGAACCAGTCTATCAAAGGGCTGCGATTCCCCTTAGCCTTATCCCCTGCGCCCGTGAAATAGTCGCCAGTCGGGGGCAGTGTCAGCCCGCAGACAACAAAAAGCCCGACAGCGGCAGCGGTCGGGCTCTTCATGTTGCAATGGCAGGTTCAACCCATTCTCATCAGAGAATGATATCGCGCACCACGCTGTCTTTACGATCCAGGAAGTGGATCGACTTGATGCGACGAATGGTACGTGACTTGCCACGGATCAGCAGGGTTTCCGTGGTCGCCATGACGCCATCGCTGGTGATGCCATCCAGCAGATCACCCTTGGTGATGCCGGTTGCCGAGAAGATGACGTTGTCATTCTTGGCCAGGTCTTCCAGCTTGAGCACCTTGCTCACGTCTATGCCGAGCGCCTCGCAGCGGGCAATTTCCTGCTCGCCCAACGCACGCACTTCCGGGCTGTCACCCTTGACCTTGTGACGCGGCATCAGGCGAGCCTGCATGTCACCATCCAGCGCGCGGATCACCGCCGCCGAGATCACCCCTTCCGGCGCGCCGCCAATGCCATACAGCATGTCGACTTCGCTGTCCGGCAGACAGGTGAGGATGGAGGCGGCAACATCACCATCGGGGATGGCAAACACTCGCACGCCCAGCCCCTGCATCTCCTTGATCGCCTTGTCGTGACGCGGCTTGGCCAGGGTGATCACGGTCAGGCGGGAGAGCGGCTTGCCAAGCGCCTTGGCCACGGCCTTGAGGTTCAGCTCGAGGGCCTGATCCAGGTCGATGGCACCTTTGGCCTTGGGACCCACGATCAGTTTTTCCATGTACATATCAGGCGCCTTGAGGAAGGAGCCCTTGTCGCCGACGGCCAGCACGGCCAAGGCGTTGGCCTGGCCCATGGCGGTCATGCGAGTACCTTCGATCGGGTCGACCGCGATATCCACGGCGTCGCCCAGACCCGTGCCTACCTTCTCGCCTATGTAGAGCATGGGGGCTTCGTCAATTTCACCTTCGCCGATCACAATCTCACCATCGATCTGGATCTGATTGAGGATATGGCGCATGGCCGCTACGGCCGCCCCATCGGCGATATTCTTGTCACCACGTCCGAGCCACTTGTAGCCAGCCAGTGCAGCCGCTTCCGTCACTCGGGAAAACTCGATTGCCAGTTCACGTCTCATCGCATATCCAACCTTTGGAGCTCGAAAACGGGCGGCATTCTATCACAAGGGCAAACCTTTGCGCGCAAAAGTGGCGGATCGTCAAATAAATCACGGCCCTTCACCAAACTGACATCAAATCGCCACCGACACGTCACTTGGGTGTCACCCCGCTGTCATTCCCCGCACCTAGCATGGCCCCGTCTTTAAAACCAAAGCTTGCAACACAAGGAATTAAGATGAAAAAGCTGACTGTAGTGGCACTGGCTCTCACCGCGGCCTTCCAGGCGCAAGCCGTTGAAGTTTACAAAAATGACACCACCAGCCTGGATCTGTACGGCCGCATCTACGCCGGCCAGTTCTTCGGTGACAAGAAGGAAGGGGTCGACACCGCCCATCCGAACGGCACCCAGGAGTACAGCGACAAGCAGGGCGCCAACCAGTTTGTCCGCTTCGGCGCCAAGGTGGATAGCCAGATCAACAGCCAACTGAAGGCGCTGGCCCAGTACGAAGTGCAGATGTACATCAACGACAGCGAGAAGACCATCAGCGAGGATTCCGACAACCTGCGCACCCGTCTGGCGTTCGCCGGTGTCGGCGCCGACTGGGGCAATATCACTTTCGGTCGCCAGAAGGGGGCCCCTGGCTTGCTGGCCGACTGGACTGATGTCTCCCTCTCCGATGGCTATGGCAACGAGGCCCTCGGTGCCAAGACAGACACCTTCGCCACCAACCGCGCCGGTTCAGTGTTGAAGTACTCGGGTCTGTTCAACGGCTTCCAGGTAGACACCAGCTACAAGTTCGATGGCGGTGACACCGAAGAGACCACCAGCAAGGACAGCGATGCCGCCTACGGCGCCGCCGTGGCCTACACCTTCCCGTTCAACCTGGCGCCGGGTACCGCCTACAACGTGGGTATCCGTGACAAGAACGAGGAAAAGGATGCCAAGCTGTGGCTGCTCTCCGCCAAGTACGACAACAAGGCCGTCTATGCAGCCCTGAGCTACGCCGACGGCACCGACTTTCTGGCCACCGGCAAGGATCACACTGGCTGGGAAGGGGCACTCGGTTACAACTTCGAAAACGGCTTCGGCCTGATGGCACTGTGGAACAAGCAGAAGGTGGAGCAGGACGGCAAGGCCAACTACGACTCCATCGACTACTACACCCTGGGCGCCCAGTATAAGTTCAACAAGAACCTGCGCGTCATCGGCGAGTACCGCATCAACAACCTGGACAGCCAGGAGAGCGGCAAGCTCAACGTCAAGGATGACTTCCAGCTGGCGGCCCGTTACGACTTCTAATCTCGGCTCTCAGTCAACAACAGAACGCGCTGGCTTATGCCGGCGCGTTTTTTGTTGGCCTGTAAGGGGAGACAGGCCAGCTGCCGTCCGGCCCATGATCTAGGCTCAACAGAACCACGAAGAGGAGATCACCATGCCGTTACGCCTGCTCATCTGTTGCTGCCTGCTGCTCGCCCTTCCCGCTCAGGCGCTGACCATCGCCATGGTGCTGTGGCGCGGCGAAACGGATGCCGAGCGGAGCTTTCGCGCCGAGCTGATCCGGCTCGGCTATCAACCCACCTTCGTCACCTTCAACGCCAATCAGGATCGCGCCGCCTTCGCGACCCAGTTGCGCCAGCAACTGCTGCCCTCCCTCGCCCGCTACGACTACATCTACAGCTTCGGGACCACGGCCACAACCATGGTCAAGAGCCTGCTCGGCGAGCGCAAGCCACTGATCTTCAACATAGTCTCTGACCCCGTGGGGGCCGGAATCCTGTCGGAAGATCAGGCGGAAAACCGGATGGTGGCCGGAACCAGCAACCTGGTACCCATGGCGCTCCAGCTCGCCAACGCCCGCAAGCACCTGCCCACCGACAAGGGACTGCTGCTGCCCTTCAACCCCCGCGAACAGAACACCCTGCTGACCGGTGAGCTGCTGCTGCGCGAAGCCAAACGCTATCAATGGGATCTCGCCACCTGGCGCATCGCGCCTGACAAGCGGCGGCTGGCCAACGAGCTCAAGCGCCTGCAACAGGATGCCCGCCAGCGCATTGTCTTCCTGGCCGCCGACAGCTATCTGCTCTCCATCGCCCCCGAGTTGCTGGCCGCCCTCAACGAAGGGGGCATCCCCACCATCTGCAGCGCCGAGCTATTTGTCGAGCACGGCTGCACCGTCGGCACCATCAGCAGTTATGAAACCCTGGGCCGGATGACGGCCAACATCATCCACCGCAACCTGCAGGGCACACCGCTGCAAGACATTCCATTGCAAACGGATCCGGCCCCTCGGCTGGTTCTGGGCAAACAGCTGACATCTGCCGACAATCAAGGCTCTCAGGGCAAGTGACCACACAGCCCGCCCATGGACCCCAGAACCGCCGCCAGCCTAACCCGGCTGCATCGCGGCATGGGCTCTGGCAGCCCTCGCCACTGTGCTGGTCGCCCTGACCTGAAACGCTCACGCCAGCCCTGGTCTATACTCCCAAAGCACCATATGGGAGCTGTTTAGCCTTTTGATGCAGATCCCTTGCTTATATAACCTGAATGGCAGGTTCAAATTTTATTCATCGCAGTTCGATAAACTCTGAGTCATGCCCTACAACATACACGCCAAGGAGTAATTACAAGATGAAGTTATTTACCAAGAAGCACGGCCTTGTCCTCATTCTGCTCGCCGCCAGCGGAACCCTTAGCGCCACCGAGATCGCCAACAACAACATCACGGAAACCGAGATAAAAGCTGCGCAAGATGCCTGGGGTAAGGCACTTATCCAGATCAGCGATGATTACCGTAGCGGTGGTATCGAGAAAGCCAAAAAGACCGCCACTGCGGTTCTCGACAGCGCCTACGGCTATTCCCAAGGTCCCGTACTGTTCAAACCGACCCTGGCCAGCGGCGAACAGACCTTCCGTATCAATAAGGAAGGGGCCCTCGCCTACTTCGTCGGCCACAACACGGCCTATCCTGCCGACAGCGGCTTCGCCCTCAAAAACTGGAAAAGTTACAGCTACGACAACGCTGCCATCTACATCAATGGCAACATGGCACTCACCATGGGCAATGTGCACCTGATTGACCGGGATAACAAAGAGACCACGGTCGACAAGACCTGGGGCTTCAAGAAGGGGGACGACGGCAAGGTGCGTATAGTGCTGCATCACTCCTCCCTCCCCTTCAGCAAATAAAATAAACAAGCAAAGGCGACCAATAGGTCGCCTTTTTGCTACTGGGCCATCAGTTTTGCTGCCTGTGGGGATGACGACAACACCAATTCTGTTAGCATGCCCGCCATCATGAATCCAAACGAAACACAGATGCAGATCCGCCCCTTCACCACAGCTGACATGGAAACCGTCCTCACCATCTGGCTGGATGCCTCCCTGCTGGCACATCACTTCATCCCATCGCGTTACTGGCACGACAATCTAGGCCCGATGCGAGAGCTTTATCTGCCCGCCGCCAACTCTTATGTGCTCTGGCAAGATGGCAAGGCTCTCGGTTTTTATTCCCTGTATGAAGAGACCCTGGCCGCCATCTTCGTTACCCCGGCGCAGCAAGGACACGGCTATGGCAAGGCGCTGCTGGCCCATGCCAAGCAGCAGCGGCAAACACTGCGCCTGCAGGTGTATCAGCAAAACCGGGCCAGCTGCGACTTCTATCTCGCTCAGGGCTTCCAGATAGAGGCCGAACAGCAGGATCCCCACACCGGCTGCGCCGAGTGGGTGATGGCCTGGTCGGCATAAGACTAACGCCGTTCGATGGCGAGTGAATTTTCCGAGCCATCACCGGCCGGCACCAGCAGGTCATCAAAGTGCAAGGTCTGCGCGCGCAGATGAAACAGGATCGCCGGTCAGCTGAACGGGGAGTTCGCGGGGCCCTGGTTGCAACACATTCAAGGCGCCTGCTCCTGTGAAGAGAGCCTCCCCATCATGGGACTTAAAACCTCAGAGTCAGGCCGATATTGGCCTGCCATTGGGTCACCAGCTCGCCACGCACCTTGAACACACAGTTATCCGGGTTGCAGAGAAACTGGTTGCTGTCATTGACCAGCGAGCCATAACCGCGCACCTCGGCCCGCAGCGCCAGATGCTCGGTCAGGCGTGGCAGCACCCCGAGCGCCAGCGACATGGAGGGCGTCACCTCGCTGTCGTAGGCGGCAAAACGGGTCACCCCGATACCAGCACCTATGTAGGGCGCCATCAGGTTGTCCGACAAGATGAGCGCCCCGGCAAAATGCAACATGTCCACCGTCAGGCGATCCGGCTGATCCGGGGAGAGGCGGGTTGATTGGTGGCTGTAGAGCAGCTCTACCATACCGGGGTCGTCCACCTCCTTGCTGATAAAGAGGCCCCAGTTGCCGGAGCTCTGCCCCTGCAATGAATCCAGCGAGGCCGAGAGCGGCACCGGCTGCACCACATCGCCGCTCTTCTCGAAATCGATGGATGAGCTGTAGCCGAAAAACGGCGTCATCTGCCAACCGGTACTGGCGGCTGCCTCGGCACTCCAGGCCGGCCCCAGCGGCAGCAAGAGCCCCATCATCATGATCCCTGCTCGTTTCATCACAGTCCCTCTGCTTGTGCACCAGTGCCCACCAAGCATATCAGAGTCCCCTGACCCCCATCCTAAACCCAGCCTGTATCAGCCTATTTTCGCAGGGAGGATCACACCGCCGCGATCCTATCCCACCACTACGCGGCACATAGCCACTGCCGTTATTCATCCGGGATTAACCTCTGCCCCGTATGCTGGCACCTAACCGGCTCATGGTGATCCGGTTCAACTCACCATAAGGACATCCGGGGATGGTTGCCGCGCAACTCAAAGACCCGCAACACAAGCTCTCCGACACCCTGCGGGCGACCGCCCACGCCATCGAGGAGAGCCATATCAGCCTGCGCCAGATGCTGGCCCTGGTGGGTGAGCAGGGCATGTTGCTGTTTTGCGTGCTGCTCACTGTGCCCTTCCTGCTGCCGGTCTCCATCCCGGGCGTCAGCACCCCGTTTGGCCTGCTGATCCTGTTTATCGGCATCGGCATCACCCTCAACCGGGTGCCCTGGCTGCCCGCAATCCTGATGGAGCGTCGCTTCGCTGCCGCTCAGCTCAAGCCGACCCTGCACAAGGGCGCGGACCTGCTGGCCCGCGTCGATCGTTTCATTCGCCCGCGCCTCTTGCTACTGACCGGCAGCGGCCCCATCAACCGCTGCAACGGCCTGCTGCTCATGCTGGCGGCCCTGCTATTGATGCTGCCGCTGGGAGCCATCCCCTTCACCAATGCCATGCCCGCCTGGGCCATATTGCTGCTGGCCATCGGTATGTTGCAGCGGGACGGCCTGTTCGTCGCCAGCGGCTACCTGCTGGTCAGTGCGACCCTAGTCTGGTTCAGCGCACTGGCCATCGGTCTGCTGATGGCGGGGCAGAACATCTCGACCCTGCTGAGCTGATGGCACCGACATGAAAAAGGGGCGACCAAGTGGTCGCCCCTGTTGTTTTGCGCTCTCTTCGGTTCGTCAGAGCAGATCGTAGATGAGGGCCGAGATGGCCAGCAGTCCCACCACCATCACGAACAGTGTGCTGGGCCCGCGATAGCGCGCGAGCGCCGGCAGGCGATAGATGGAGTAGGCAGGCAGCAGGAACAGGATCACCGCGATCAGCGGTCCGCTCACCTTCTCAATGATGTCCAGCACATTGGGGTTCAGATAGGTGATGATCCCGGTCACGACAAACAGGATAACGGATGAGACTCGGGCTATGGTGACCTCCCGGAGGGAGAGCCCCAACCCCTGACAGGCGCCGCTCACCATGCTCACAGTCCCCTCGCTCACCCCCATGGAGGTACCGAGAAAGGATTTGGACATGGCCAAAATGGCGATGAGCGGACCCACATAGGCGATCAGCGGATTGGAAAACTTGTTCGCCAGTGCCGACAGCACGGAAATATTGTCGGTGCGGGCCAACGCCATTTCCGCCTGACTCAGACTCATCACACAGCTGATGACAAAAAACAGCACGCTGCCGCAGATCAGCAGGCTACTGCACTTGATGATGCGCTTGCTGCGCACGTCGGCGCTCACATGGCAGCGCTTCTTCTGGGCGGCAGTAAAGGAGGAGATGATGGGGGCATGACTGAACGAGAAGACCATCACGGGCACGATCAGCCAGAGGGATTTCCAGAAGGCGGGATCGCGCCACTCCACCGCCGGACTCTCGCTGAAATAGGAGAGGCTCCACTGGGGCAGCAGAAAAACGGAGATGCCCAGCAAGAAGACGACCATTGGCAACGCCAGCAGGCTGATGGCCGACACCACCACCTGTTTGCCGGTCAGCAGGATCAGATGCAGCCCCAGCATCACCGCCAGCACCAGCCAGCCACGGCTCAGCACGGCGCCCCCCAGCTGATGCGCCATGAAGCTCTCGATAGCATTGGTGATGGAGATGCTGTAGACCAGAATGATGGGGTAGAAGGCCATCAGATAGACCAGCATCAGCAGCTTGCCTGCCCTTGCACCGAAGTGCTCCTCCACCACATGGGTAATATCCCCTTCCCGATGGGAACTGGATAATACCAGGCGACTCAGCGCTCGGTGGGAATAATAAGAGAGCGGGAATGCCATCAATAATATAAACAGCAGAATAACGGGGGAATTACTGCCTACGGTAATAGGGAGAAAGAGTGTACCAGCACCGACGGCAGTGGCATATAAGCCCATGGTCCATACCGAATCACTTTTCTCCCATTTCAACTTTGAAGCAGGATTCTTCTTTTCAGCAATAGCAACACTCATTGCGATATACACCTTACTTGTCTGTCATATTTGTTATTTTATTAGCCTGTGT
>NZ_CAWNYS010000205.1:0-7931 GCF_963878295.1 Aeromonas sp. HMWF014
GCCCCTCATTCGCTACGCCGCCCAGACCGGCAAGCCGCTCATCATGTCCACCGGCATGGCCAACGAGGCCGAGATCGCCGCTGCCGTAGAGATGGCGCTCAAGCATGGCAGCGGCCAGCTGGCGCTGCTGCACTGCGTCAGCGGCTATCCGGCACCCGCGGCCGAATACAACCTGCGTACCATCCCCATGCTGCGCCAGCGCTTTGGCGTCGAGGTCGGGCTCTCGGATCACACCCTGGGCTCGGCGACGGCCATCGCTGCCACAGCGCTCGGGGCGACCCTCATCGAAAAGCACTTCACACTGGCACGCGCCGACGGCGGACCGGATTGCGCCTTCTCAATGGAACCGGCCGAGCTCACCGAGCTCATTGCCTCGGTCAATACCGCCCATGCAGCGCTCGGGGTGGCCGACTACCAGCTCACCCAGAGCGAGCAGGGCAACCGAGCTTTTCGTCGCTCCCTCTATCTGGTCAAAGCCATCGCAGCCGGGGAGGAGCTCACCGCCGCCCATATCCAGTCGGTGCGCCCTGCCCTCGGTCTGCCTCCCGCCGATTACGATCGACTCATCGGCAAGCGGGTCAGCCGCGATATGACGGCCAATCAGCCGCTGAGCTGGGAGTGGATAGACAAGGATGAGTGATGAACTGTTCGCCCAGCACGGCAGGCTTATCTGCCTGCGCTGGCCAGCCCTCTGGCCCCGGCTGCTGACGCAGGACGTGGAGAGCATCCAGGCCGAGCTGACCGAAGGGCTGGGCTCGACCCTCAGCATCGACGGCATCCAGCTCACCAGTCGTCATGACAGGGTGAAAGAGGCCGAGCTGCAGGCGGCCAGCCTGCCCGAGGTAGCAGTGCTGCACCTCTACGGCACAGGGCTCGGCGATCTGCCGCGCGCCCTGCTGGGCCGCATTGGCCTAAAGCGGCTGGAAGTGAAGATCATGAACGGCGCCCTGTTTGCCCTGGTGCTGCGACTGCTGGATCAGCAGGATTGGCTGGCTGACCCCAGGGTCGAACTGATGATGGCGGGGGACGAGAGCGAGATCCGTCTGCCCTTCTTCGCCCTGCCGCCCGAGTTGCAGCTGGTGGAAGACGCCGCAGCCCGTATCCGGGACCGACTTGTGAGCGAGATAGACCTGCCGTTTGCCAGCACCAGGTTCGATGCCGAACACCCAGATGTCACCCGGCGACTGGCCGAAAACCGCGAGCTGCTGACAAGCGATGGCGACGTGGCCAGCCTGTTTGGGCTGGCACGAGGCAAACATGCCCTGATCATCGCCAGCGGCCCGACCCTGCAAACCAATCTGGCCACCTTGCAGGCCCAGCTGCAGACCCGGCGTCAGGACTATCTGCTGATCAGCGTCGATACTGCGCTGGCCTTTCTGCTGCGCCACGGCATCCGGCCAGACATAGTGGTCACCATAGATGATGCCATCCACGGCAGCCGGTTGCCCGCCGACCAATCGGCCCAGACCACCCTGGTCTACTACCCCACTGTGCCGACGGCTGCACTGCGGGCCTGGCAGGGGCCGCGCAAGGCAGCCTACTCCCTCAGTCCCATGTACCAAGTGCTGATGCAGGAGCTCCCCAAGGGAACCCTGCACTCGGGCGGCAGCGTGATCCATCCCGCCGTCGACCTCGCCGTGCAGATGGGCTGCCAGCAGGTCATTCTGCTGGGAACGGATTTTGCCTTCCCCGGCGAGCTAACCCACTCCGGATGGGCGGATGGCGCACTCGGCCCCACTGCCAGCCAGGCACTCAGCTGGACCCTCGACGGACACGGTCGCCGGGTCAAGACCAACCCGAACTTCTCCGCTTATCGCACCGAACTTGAGCGATACATAGCACGCCATCCCGAGGTGCATTTCTGGAACAGTAGCCGGGAAGGGGCCGAGATAGCGGGCTGCAGCTACCACCCGGAGTACCTGTCATGAGTGATCGCCTGATAACCCGCATCAAGGCACTGGCACACCAGTTCCGGCTGGGGCAGTCGGTCGCGGCGAGCCAAACCCTGCCCGTGTTGCTGCAGGAGGCTCTCACCGAACGAGGCAGCCTGCCCCCCGAGCTGATAGCCGCCCTGCTCCGCCGCCAGGAGCGACAAGACTGGCTCGGGCTGGCCGATTACCTCGAATATGAGCTGGTGCACACCCTGACGGCCCCTTACTCCCCCACCACAGCAGGAGATGTTTCATGATCAAGGCTATTTCCAATGCCTCCGACGAGGAGCTGTCTCGTCGCCAGACGTTCAGCGAGCTATTGCGCGCCAGCCCGCTGCCCCCGGCCGAGCTGCAGAACAATCTGGGCCTCTACCTCAAACGCCAGTCGCTCTCCCGCATTCTGTTCATGCATGAGCTCTACCAGAAGATCATTCCGGTACACGGCGTCATCATGGATTTCGGTACCCGCTGGGGTCAGAACCTGGCGCTCTTCTCCTCGTTTCGAGGCATGTATGAGCCCTATAACTACAATCGCAAGCTGGTGGGATTCGACACCTTCAGCGGCTTCCCCTCCCATGCACCGCAGGATGGATCGGATGCGGCTATCCAGCCGGGCGCCTACGGCGTCACACCCGACTATGAACAGCACCTAGCGCAACTGCTCGCCGCCCATGAAGCAGAAAGTCCGCTGGGCCATATCGTCAAGCACGAGCTGGTAAAGGGGGATGTGACCGAGACGCTGCCCGCTTATCTGGCCCGTCAGCCGGAGACCATGATAGCGCTGGCCTATTTTGACTTTGATCTCTACGAACCGACCCGCCGCTGCCTCGAGCTCATCAAGCCCCACCTCACCAGGGGATCAGTGCTGGCATTCGATGAGCTGAACTGGCCCGCCTTTCCGGGGGAGACCCTGGCCCTCAAGGAGGTGCTGGGGCTGGATCGCTACGCCATCCGTCGCACCCCGAACAATCCGGGGCCGGCCTATCTGGTGATCGAGTAATCCGGCCGCTGGCTGAGGCGACGCAACAGCCCTGCTTCCAGCAGCATACTGGCCAGTGGCGCCACCCGCCAGAAAGGCACCTTGATGGTCTCGGCGAGCTCGAACAGGGTCAGCTGGCCATCGCTGTAGGCCAGCAGATTCATCATCTCCCTCACCTGCCAACCGGAATAGCGGGTCGACAGATCCGGATAGAGGCCCCGCTTGCCCAGCTGGGGCTCGCCCAGCACGGTCACCTCGCAACGCTCATCCAGTTCCAGACACTCGATGGCTCGGCGCAGCGCCAGGAAGCCGCCCGCCAGACCAGCCGGGGTCACCAGCGAGAGATCATCGAGCGAGGTGTGGTATTCGGCATAGCAGCCATATTTGCTGCGCATCAGGGTAGTAACCGGCAAATCGATGCCGGGGGCGCACAGCTGGCGCTCGTTGGAGCCTCGCTCCAGGAAGCTGTAAGCCTTGTAACCCGGTGCCAGGTGGCCCAGCACATGACGGCCGATGCGATCGGCCAGGCTGTTGCCCTGGCGTGAGGGCAGGAAGGAGTAGCTTCGATCATCCCCCAGGCAGGTCAGGTTGAAGCCGGCCAGGGTGTGCCGCTTGAGGTGATCCAGATGGCGGGAGAGGTAGACGATGGCCCCCAGGGTTTCGGGCACCAGCATCAATCGATAGCTGTAACGGCGCTTTGGCAGGGAGGCTAGCCAGGCCATCAGGAAGACCCCGACACAGGGGCCTGACAGCTCGTTGTTGGCCATGGATGGGTGACAGGTGTAGCTGGACAGCAGAATCTCCTGCTCGCTCTCTCCCGGCAGTATCCACTCGCCATACGTCAGCGAACCTGGCGCCAGGCTGGCGTCGATCACCACCTCATAATCCCCCTCCTGTAGCGCCTCGCGCACCTTGTGCGGCAGACAGAAGCCCCAACGACGCTTGTAGTAGGAGGTCACATAGGGAATGGCGTCCGGCTGCTCGGGCAGGGAATGGAGATGGAGCTGCAGCTCGGCCAGAGAGAGGGTGCAACGCACCGGCTCCGAGTAGCCCACCAAATGCAGGTTGTGATCCTTGAAATCCACCACCTTGCGACCGTCCGGCCCCACTATGTAGGCCTGCTGTACGTTCCACTCATCGGGCACTGTCCAGTCGAAACATTCGGTGCCGCTGGCCACCTCCCGGATCTGCAGATCAGGTAGGCAGTGCTGTCGAAACAGAGCCAGAGTCTGGCGCACGCCATCACCGGTCAGACTACGGTTTAGGGGGAACAGCAGGGTCAGTAAGCGATGCAACTGCTCGCCGATCTGCACCTGATCGTCCCAGTCGGTGGGCAAATAGTCGCTCTTGTGAGAAGAACTCATATGATAGGTGCCTCGATCAACTCGACTATATGGCCAAGGGGGCTCAGGAAAAACTGGACGTGGGCACCGCCAAAGGCGATGGCCGGCTGGCTGGGACCAAGGGGAAGGTGGCGCTGATCCCGCAGTCTGGCGGCACTCTCAGCGAGGCAGGGCACTCGATAGGCCAGATGATTGATGACGTTGCGCCGGGTCTTGAGCACCTGGGTCACAGGACTATCCTCTGTCGCCGGCGCCACCAGCTCATAGCAAAGGCCGCCCTCATCGTACACGAACTGCACCCATACTTTCTGCAACGGATCTTCCACCGCCACCGAGAAGCGAGTCAGCCCCAGCACCTCCCGGCAATAAGCCTCACCGCTGGCGAGATCCGGCACCACTAGGCCTACATGGTCAAACTGCATGGGATACCCCCCCTGCACGGATCAGGGCATATGGCGCCATCGCCACCAGTTCACTGGCGGCCAGGATGAAATCGCGACAGGACACGGCCCAGACTGGTACCCGCTGGCACAGGGTCTGATGCCAGACGCCCCTCTCCTGCAACAGGGCCACCAGCCGGGAGAGGTCGATTTCGCTGGCCAGCGCCAGATCCCGCACATAGTACTCGGCCTGCCAGTCGCGCAAGGCTCCGGCGACGCACACCTGCCCCTCGAACAATTTGTGATAGCGATAGGAGACAGCCAGCCGTTGCTCCACATAGTGGGTAAAGGTGATCCGGTCCGGGTGACAGCCCAATCCCAGCAACCAGCCATCCTGCTCCGCCAGCCAGCCAAACGGGCTCTCCTGACCGAAGCAGTCGTGACACTCACGGGCCACCAGCTCGGCCCCGTGGGGGCCACTGATGGCCAAGCTGAAGATGGGATCCAGTGTGCGGGTCACGCCGTCACGCTGCCTGAACACCTCCGTCATCAGCCCCACCTTGCTCGGGGTGAGGGCAGGATCGAAGCACTCGCCCGCCATTGGGCTGTAGGTGAAGGTCGGCACCAGCAGATCCCCCGCCAGCCACTGCTCCAGGTGCATCCAGAAGGCGGCAATCCCCTGGGCATTGCCCATACCGGGAAACTGGGCCACGACCATGGCATCCGAGTGCACCATGAGGGCGCTCCCCTTGGGGATCCCCAGTTCGCTCAGCGCCTGTTCGATGGCCTGTTTCACTCGGCAACCCCTTTGCGCAGCAGAGCCTGTCTGATATCGGCCAGACTCTTCAGCGCGGCCAGCTCCTGCGGTTCGAACCGCACGGCAAAGTGCTGCTCGATGAGCAGCAGCAGATTGAAGTGTCCCAGAGAGTCCCACTCGGGAAAGCTGCCGAGGCCGAGGGCGGCCTGCTCGTTGATGCTGGCCTGGGGAAATTGCTGGCGAACCAGCGCGATGAGGTCATTCATTGACATAAAACTCCAGAAACGGGAGAGAAAGAGAGGGGAGATCCAGGCAGAGGAACATCTCGTCCGCCAGCGGCGTCAATCCCGCTGGAGTGGTTATCGGCCGGGTCGGCAGGGTCGCCAGAAAATCCCGTGCCGGCTGGTTGCGATCCGTGGGCACCAGGCTTATCACCAGTTGGTCGACGCCTTTTGCCATCAGCCGGGCAGCCACTTGAGCCAGCAGCCAGTGTTCAAAGCCTCGCCCCAGTACCCGACAGCTGATGGCCAGGGTATCGAGCAGCACGGCTTCCTCATTGAGGCGGCGTAGCACCAACAGGGCCGTCATGCCGTGATCGGCAAACTTGTCCTGCAACGAGGCTAGCCAAACATCGCCCTGCGTACTGGCAAGCTGTGCCAGTTCACCCGCCTGATAACGCCGGGCAGAGAGATTGAACTGGTTGGTCTTCTGGCTCAGCTGCTCGGCCCGCAGCTGGTTGCTTTGGGAGAACGGCTGCCAGCTCGCCCGCAGCCCCAACTGTTGCAAGAATGCCTGTTCGTCGCCCAGTTGCTGGTGTACTGCATTCGCCTCTGCCTGTGCCTGATAGGAGCCTTGGCGCAAGCCGTCATCCCGGCTCTGGTGGCGGCTTTGCAGCTCGGCGAGCGTCATCAGCGCATCGGGCCAACCCCAGATCTCGGCGGGGGGCGTGATGACGGTGACCTCGGGGCAATTGGCACGCACCTCGGCCCGCTCCAGCTCGCTGTCATCCCAGAACACCAGACTATCCAGCCCCACATTGAGCCGCACAGCTAGGCGCCGCAGGCCGGCGGACTTGGGCTCCCAGCCAATCTCAGCCGCGGCTATGTGCTGACGCTCAAGCACCATGCCCTGGTGCTGATCGAACAGCCGCCACACATCGTCGGCCAGATTCTTGGAGCAGAGCGCCAATATGACGCCCTGCCCATGCCAGTAACGGGCGGCCTGCTGGAAAGCCTGATAGAGACGCCCCACCCCATCTTGCCCCAGCAGGACGCCACCCACACCATCTTCGCCGACCACGCCCCCCCAGAGGGTATTGTCGCAATCGAGCACCAGCACCTTGTGAGCTGGCCTGTGCAGCCGCTGCAGCAAGGGAGCAATCCACTGAGCCAGACTGGCCAACCCGGCCATGGAGAAGGGGCAGGACATCAGATAGTGATTGCGGTTGTCGAAACAGTGGTGGCGACCCTGCTGTTGCAACCAAAGCGGCAGATGCAGGTCATCCAATCCGGGATGCGACTGCCGCAAATGGGCAAGCTGACGCTCAAATTCACGGGCCAGACAGGCAAGTGAGGAGGACGCCGCGCCAAATACGGAGGCAGGGGAACGGCTGCAAACCCCGACCAGCAGGTGATCCTGCGGCCGACGCTGCAGACGCTGTTGCAGGGGCTGACAGAGTGATGCGACGAAGGCGGCCACAGCCAGCTGTTGCGCCTCTTGTGCCAAACCGCTCCACGCTACCAGCGTCTGTGCCGGCACCAGATCTTCCCACAGCCAGATGATGATGTGAGTCTGGGGGGCAACCGCTTCAGATGGATTCATCAGAGTTTGCAGCCACTGCCCATGGGGCGCGACCTCTACCTCGCCATGGGCAGCCAGCGACCGCCAGGCCAGGTTGCCCGGCATCAAGAATGAACTGCCACTGAGATGAATCGTCGTCATGACTTGCCCCGCTCCGCTATCGGCGCCATCCAAATTGCAATGGCATGACTGGATCGTCTTTTATCTTCCCAAAAAATAAAAGTTTTTTCAGCCACTTGGTCAGTAATTGATGCTGACGTAGGGCACTTCTTCCACCTGCCACAGCTGCTTGAGGTAGACGGTCAGCACGAAGAAGAAGTTGGCCAGCAGGTTGGCGAAGCGATAGAGGATGGGATCGAAGCGGACACCGCTCTCCTCGAGGCGCACCAGCAGACGAACCACCTTCTTGCTGCCGCAGCGGCACAGGTGCAGGGTGGGAATGGGCTGGGGCCCCTGGGGCAGCACGAAACCCGTGACCCGGCCACGGCTCGCCTCGTTGTAGTGGTCATACCGTGTTTTCAGCCACGCCAGATCCTCTTCAAAAATACCGAGCTTGCCACGTACCGAGCCGTTGAGGTTGTAGATAAGCCGCTGCAGGGCCCCCAGATCGGTCACCACCTCCCGGGTCCCCTCTGCCAGTGGCAACTGGGCGAGCACGGCCCCCACCTGACAGCAGAGCTCGTCGGTGGCGATCTCGTAATCACACTGGAACTGGGTTTCGAAGATGAAGGGGTAGCAGAG
>NZ_CAWNYS010000206.1:0-9324 GCF_963878295.1 Aeromonas sp. HMWF014
GAAGAGGGGATAGTGGAAGGGGGCGCAGGCCAGGACTATCTGGTCACCTCCGGTAACTACAACCAGATCGATGCCGGTGCGGATCAGGACTTTGCGGTGACCATAGGCCATCACAACCAGATCCGGCTGGGTGAGGGGGATGACGTTGCCATTGTGTTTGGCAACCACAACCGCCTGCTGGCGGAGCATGGCAACAATCAGGTCAAGCTGATGGGTTATCACGCCACCATCCGGGGCGGTGACGGCCGGGATCGACTGATCGCCGACCGGGTCGCCAAGTTCAGTCAGCTCGATGGTGGCGACGGCGATGATCTGCTGGTGCTGGGCGGTTATCAGAACCGCTTCAGTGGCGGCACCGGCGTTGACAGTTTCGTGTTCAGTGGCGAGGTGATAGAGAACCTGGTGCAGGACATCGGCAAGGAGGATTTCATCGTCTTTAACGACGTCAGCTGGCGGGATCTCTGGTTCAAGCGCAGCGGCTACGACTTGCAACTGCTGGTCAACCGTCACACCGACGGGGCGAGCGAGCAGGGCAAGTTCGAGCAACTGGGCAGCGCCACCTTCAGCAACTACTTCGCCGACAACCGGGCCCAGCTGGTCATAGGCCTTGGCGAACAGCAGGCAGAGGGCGAGCGCGCCTACACGGCGCTCTCGCACCATGCGGTCGACAGCCTGATCCAGGCCATGAGCAGCTTCGCTCCCGAAGCGGGCGACATGGGACTGATCAATCGCCTCGACAGCCAGGCCAACAGCCTGGTGCAGTCTGCCTGGGGGGATGTGATACAGGGCCGGGCGCGCATCGCCTGAGCGACCTGAAGCTAATCCAATGACATGCAAAACCTGCTCTTCGGAGCAGGTTTTTTTATGGAAAAACAGTGGGAGTGAGCCGCCTTGCCGGTGAATAGGTGGGGGCTGCCGAGCTCAAGAACCGTGAAATGGCGATATTTCCCGAGTACGAATATTGGTTAGGTGGGGTCTATGTCGTTGAAAAAGCGCGCGGGCAGGGTGTCGCCTCCATGCTGGTAATAGAGATCCTCAGCCGTGCCCGCAGGGCGGGGATAAGCAAGCTCTACTTGCAAACCGAGAACCTGACCGGAGGCATTTATTGCCGTCATGGTTTCAAGGCCGTTGAGGAGGTCAATGACAAAGGCGTTCATGTTCTGCTGATGGTGGCGGATACCGGCATCAGTTGTGTAAACCCACCAGGTTGTTCACAGATTGAAGACGACTGATTTAGGGCTGTGGCATGAGGACGATGGCAGTTGTACTCTGCAGTCACGGTTGCAGGTGTTCTGCCCGTTGCTCTGACGAGTCATAGCTCCGTGCATAGGCCCATTCACGCAGGGCTGTCAGAATGAAGCGCCCTGCTTTGCCATTGGTTTGTGGTGTGTAAGGCTTGGTGCGCAGGTGCTTGATCTCCAAGCGACGACACAGCTTCTGATGTCCAAATGCAGCCACTCACCCGGTTTCTCATGTTCATAGCGGTATACAGGAGTAGCAGGCTCCAGATTAGCCAGTCGATTAAGTCCCATGCGCTGCAAGATATGGGCGACAGTACTGTGTCCAATGACCAACGCTTGGCTTATGTGCCGATAAGTCTGTCGCTGATCGATAATCACCTGTTGCCGCTGGTCATCGATGGCATGGGGGAAGGATGCGGGGCGAGACGAGCGATTTTACAAGCCATCAGGCTCCTACTGGCGATATCGTGTGAGGTACTTGTAAGCGGTTCGGGTTCTGACCCCGGCAGTATGAGCAGTTCCTTCAATACGCAGGCCTTGTTCAAGGACACGCAGGAAAAGAAGTTGTCGACCAAAGACGGTTAATCGGGCATTTTTATGGTTGTTCACTCGGGCACCTCGGATGGTTGATTGGGTTGGCGCCTCCAATTTTCCGGGAATGTCCCGAGTGAACAACTTACAGAGTGATCACACCTAGCAGGCGTCAAGGGTCAGCATGGCCCCATAAAAAAACCGAAGCGCTTGGCTTCGGTTTTTCGTTGCAGTCACTGGCACAAGCCAGAGCGCATTATTTCTTGATGCGGATCACCGGGGTCTCGCCCACAGTCACTGCACCCGTCATCTTGATCAGCTCTTTGATCTCGTCCATGTTGGAGATGACAACAGGCGTCAGGGTAGACTTGGCCTTCGCTTCCAGAATAGCCAGATCGAACTCGATGATGGTATCACCGCGCTTGACCTTTTGACCTTCCTGAGCGATGCGCTTGAAGCCTTCACCTTTCAGCTCAACGGTGTCGATACCGAAGTGAACGAACAGCTCGATACCTGAGTCGGATTCCAGCGAGAACGCATGGTTGGTCTCGAAGATCTTGCCAATGGTGCCATCGCACGGAGCAACCATCTTGTTGCCGGTTGGCTTGATGGCAATACCGTCACCCACGATCTTCTCGGCGAAGACAACATCAGGCACATCTTCGATCGGTACGATTTCACCTGACAGCGGGGCATACAGCTCAATGCCACCGGTATCAGAGCTATCATCGGAAACCAGTTTCTTCAGTTTATCAAACAGACCCATAGTAAAAGCTCCTAGAGATGATTGTCGCTGTTTGCAGCCGATCTTAGCAGACTGCCTTCTGCTTAATAAAGTTATCTACACAGGCTTCGATTTCGGCGGCAGTTGCATAGCTCAATGCCTGGTCAGCCATTGCCTTCACATCTTCGAAGTTGGTGTTACGGATAAGCTTCTTGATACGCGGTACAGAGATGGAGCTCATGGAGAACTCATCCAGACCCATACCCAGCAGCAGCAGTGTGGCGCGTTCGTCACCAGCCAGCTCACCACACATACCGGTCCACTTGCCATTGTCATGGGAAGCGTCGATAACCATCTTGATCAGGGTCAGGACGGAGGGTGACAGCGGGTTGTACATGGCGGAGATCATCTCGTTACCACGGTCGACAGCCAGGGTGTACTGGGTCAGGTCGTTGGTACCGATACTGAAGAAATCCACTTCTTTAGCCAGATGATGAGCCATCACGGCAGCAGCCGGAGTCTCGATCATGATACCCACTTCGATGGATTCATCAAAGGCTTTGCCTTCGGTGCGCAGTTCGGCTTTCAGCGTCTCTACGGTGGCTTTCAGGCTACGGAACTCTTCGACAGAGATGATCATCGGGAACATGATGCGCAGTTTGCCGAAGGCAGACGCACGCAGTATGGCCCGCAGCTGAGCGTTCATGATGTCTTCGCGATCGAAGAAAATACGCACGGCACGCCAGCCCAGGAAGGGGTTCATCTCTTTCGGGAAATTCATATAAGGCAGTTCTTTGTCGCCGCCAATGTCCATGGTACGGACGATGATCGGCTGATCCGGCATGGCCGCTGCCACTTCTTTATAGGCTTTGAACTGCTCGTCTTCGGTCGGCAGCGCGTCACGGTCCATGAACAGGAACTCGGTACGGTACAGACCCACGCCTTCGGCGCCATTGCGGATGGCACCTTCGGTATCCTTGACGGTACCTATGTTGGCGCACACTTCGACCTGATGACCATCTAGCGTGATGGCAGGCAGGTCTTTCAGCTTGGCCAGCTCGTCCTTCTCGGCCTGGAACTGGGCCTGGAACTGTTTGGCTTCCGTCAGCTGCTCGGCGGTCGGGTTGATGATGATCTGGTTGTTGATCGCATCCAGTACCAGCATGTCACCGTTCTTGACACGCTCGGTGATGTCATTGGTGCCCACGATGGCAGGCAGCTCGAGTGAGCGGGCCATAATGGAAGTGTGAGAGGTACGGCCACCGATATCGGTAACGAAACCCAGCACATATTTCAGGTTGATCTGAGCGGTTTCAGACGGGGTCAGGTCTTTGGCGACCAGGATGACCTCTTCGTCGATGGTGCTCAGGTTGACAACGGCGATACCCAGCACGTTTTTCACCAGACGGGTGCCGATGTCACGGAAGTCGGTGGCGCGCTCGCGCAGGTAGGGATCGTCCAGATCGGCCATCATCTTGGCGTATTGCTCGATGACTTCGTAGACGGCCTTATCAGCGGTGGCCTTGTTGTCTTTGATGAAGGATCTGATATCCCCTTCCAGCTCCTCATCTTCGAGCAGCATGATGTGGCCTTCGAAGATGGCCTCTTTTTCCTCACCGAAGGTACGACCAGCCATCGTTTTGATGGCTTCCAGCTGGACAGCTGACTTGGTGCGGGCTTCGAGGAAGCGGTTGATCTCGGCGTCAATCTGGTCAGCAGAAATCTTGCCCTGATTGATAACGATTTCATCTTCTTTCAGAAGAAGCGCCTTACCGAATGCGATACCGGGGGACGCAAGAATGCCAGATATCATAATCCTTCCTATTAAAACGACTGTGGGGGAGGAATAAAGCTGGATTACTCCAGCTCGTCCATCAGGGCAACCAGCTTCTCAACGGCTTTCTGAGCGTCCGGGCCATCGGCCTGGATGGTCACGTTGGTACCTTTGGTCAGGCCCAGGGTCTGCAACTTGAACAGGCTCTTGGCGCTGGCAGATTTGCCACCGGAGACCACAGTGATCTCGCTTTGGAATTCTTTGGCTTCTTTCACGAACTGAGCTGCCGGACGGGTGTGCAGACCGTTTTCAGCAGTGATAACAACAGACTTCTCGTACATGGTTTCACCCCATATTATTGATATTTTTTGGAGAGATGGATGCTTTTGACGCTTCCTTATCTCACCGTGTCAGTATGGATATGTTGTAAAGTAACGAAATCAGACCTGCAATGGTTTAATCCAGGTCAATTTTCTGTGCAGTATTCGGTGTCTGCCTAAACTATTTTTCGTTATCGCGCTACAAGCCGCATAAATACTGGCTTGAAATTATTTTTTAACGAAAAATAACACTTTGTTACTTTGTGATACCTAGTCGGCAAATACCTCGTGACGCCGCACAGGATATGAGATTTATCACAGAATGTCTGCTTTTTTTGTCGTCCGCCAGCTTGTTATTTTACCCCAAAAAATAAGGGACCGAGTGGCGCTACCACCTGCTCAGTCTAGCTCATAAAAAAACGGCGCTCCTGGGAGCGCCGTTGTTCTGAAAGAATTCGATCACCTACTGCAGCAGTTCTTGCTCGCTGAACACCCCGGCAAACAGGGCGCTGGAGAGGTAACGTTCGGCGGCGCTCGGCAGTATGACGACGATTGTCTTGTCGGCAAATTCCGGCAACTCGGCCAGACGGGCGGCGGCCACGACGGCAGCCCCCGAGCTTATCCCGGCCAGGATCCCTTCCTCTTCCATCAGGCGACGGGCCATCTCGATGGCATCATCGCTGCTTACCTGTTCGACGCGGTCCAGCAGGGTCAGGTCCAGGTTGCCCGGAATGAAACCGGCGCCAATGCCCTGGATCTTGTGGGGACCCGGCTTGATTTCAAGACCGGCCAGACGCTGGCTGATCACGGGTGACTCGCTCGGCTCGACGGCCACCGAGACCACGGCCTTGCCCTTGGTCTGTTTCAGATAGCGGGAGACACCGGTAATGGTGCCACCAGTGCCGACGCCTGCCACGAACACATCCACCTGACCATCGGTGGCATCCCAGATCTCGGGTCCCGTGGTCTTTTCGTGGATTTCCGGGTTGGCGGGGTTTTCAAACTGTTGCAGCAGGACATATTTGCCCGGCTCGGATTCGAGGATCTCGTTGGCTTTGGCGATGGCGCCTTTCATGCCCAGCGGGCCTTCGGTCAGCACCAGATTAGCGCCGAGCGCCTTGAGCAGCTTGCGGCGCTCCAGGCTCATGGTGGCGGGCATGGTCAGGGTGATGGGATAACCGCGAGCGGCGGCCACGAAAGCCAGAGCAATACCCGTGTTACCGCTGGTGGGCTCGATGATCTCCTTGCCCTTGGTCAGAACGCCGCGTTTCTCGGCATCCCAGATCAGGTTGGCGCCGATGCGGCACTTGACGCTGAAGCTCGGGTTACGGCTCTCAATCTTGGCCAGTACGCGGCCCTTGGTAACACGGTTGAGTCGAACCAGCGGGGTGTGACCTATGGTCTGGCTGTTGTCCTCAAAAATTTTGCTCATGGTGCTATCCCTGTTTGTTACGGCGATGAAACAAGATTACCCTGTGGTTTCTGAATGAGAAGTGACGATTTGTTATAACAATATGTTATTACAAGATATAGAGCTTATTCTTTCTTACTGAGGCCTCAGTTTCCAAAAGGTCTCTTGTCGTCAAAGGAATGGACGTTATGGGATTTGCAGGAAGCGATCGCTATCTCGCCTCAGAGGCGCTAAAGATGGCGGTCAATGCGGCAATAGTGCTGGAAAAACCGTTACTTATCAAAGGTGAACCCGGCACAGGCAAGACGGAGCTGGCCGAAGCTGTGGCCAGTTCGCTCGGTACCCAGCTGATCGCCTGGCACATCAAGTCCACCACCAAGGCCCAGCAGGGGTTGTATGAGTACGATGCTGTGGCGCGGCTGCGTGACTCCCAGCTTGGCGATCCGCGAGTGGGGGAGATCAGTCACTACATTCGCCAGGGCAAGCTGTGGCAAGCCTTCACCGCCGAGCAGCGGCCCGTGCTGCTCATCGACGAAATCGACAAGGCGGACATCGAATTTCCCAACGACTTGCTGCTGGAGCTGGATCGGATGGAGTTCGACGTCTACGAGACGGGCGAGCGAGTCAAGGCCCGCCAGCGTCCCGTGGTCATCATCACCTCCAACAATGAAAAAGAGCTGCCGGACGCCTTCCTGCGCCGCTGCTTCTTTCACTACATCCGCTTCCCCGACAAGGCCGAGATGCAGGCCATCGTCAATCTGCACTATCCGAACCTCAAAGCGGCGCTGCTGGACGAGGCCATGGCGCTCTTCTTCGAGCTGCGCGAAGTGGATGGGCTGCGCAAAAAGCCCTCCACCTCCGAGCTGCTGGACTGGATCCGGCTGCTGCTGGCCGATGACATCTCCCCCGAGGCAATGCGCACCCGCGCGCCTGGCAAGCTGGTGCCTGCCCTCTACGGCGCTCTGCTCAAGACCGAACAGGACTTGCATCTGTTTGAGAAGCTCGCCTTTCTGGCGCGTCGCGGCAGCTAACACATGCTGATCGATTTTTTTACCCACCTGCGCCGCCACAAGCTCCCGTGCAGCCTGCGCGAACTGCTGGACTTGCACGCAGCGCTGGCAGCCCGGCTGGTCACTCTCGATATGGATGCGTTCTACCAGCTCGCCCGCTGCCTGCTGGTGAAAGAGGAGGCCCATTACGATCGCTTCGATCGCGCCTTTGCCGACTATTACGATGGCCTGCAGGCCACGCCCCTGTTGCCAGAAACCCTGCCGGATGAGTGGTTGCGCAAGGAGTTTGAACGGCTGCTGAGCCCGGAAGAAAAAGCGTTGCTGCAATCCTTAGGCGGACTCGACAAGCTGCTGGAAACCCTCAATCAGCGCTTGAGCGAACAGAAAGGTCGCCACGCCGGCGGCAACAAATGGGTGGGCACGGGAGGCAGCAGCCCGTTTGGCCACGGTGGTGTTCACCCCGAAGGGATCCGCATGGGGGGAGAGAGTCAGCACGGCAAGGCGGCCAAGGTGTGGGAGGCGCGTCACTATCGCAACTTCAGCGACGACTCGCCACTGGGGCAGCGTGCCATTCAGCTGGCGCTGCGCAAGCTCAGGCGCTGGGTGCGCCAGGGCAACCCGGACGAACTGGATCTCGACGACACCATCCAGAGCACGGCCCGCCAGGGCTGGCTCGATGTGAAGTTGAGGCCGGCGCGCCACAACGGCGTCAAGTTGCTGGTCTTTTTCGATGTGGGGGGCTCCATGGATCTCCACGTGGCCGAGGTGCAGCGGCTTTTCTCGGCGCTACGCCACGAGTTCAAACATCTGGCGTACTTCTATTTTCACAACTGTCTCTACGACTTCGTCTGGCAAGACAACAACCGCCGGGCCGAGGAGCGTTTTGATACCTTGCGGCTGCTGCGCACCTACGGCAGCGACTACAGGGTGATTGTGGTGGGGGATGCCAAGATGGGCCCCTATGAGATCACCTGGCCCGGTGGCAGTGTCGAGCATTGGAACGAGGAGGCGGGTCAGGTGTGGCTCGCCCGCCTGCAGCAGCACTTTCCCAAGCTGGTGTGGCTCAACCCGGTTCCGAGGCGGGAGTGGCTCTGGCATCCCTCCATCAAGTTAATGAATGAACTGGTTGGCGGGCGCATGCATCCGCTGACTCTGGCCGGTCTCGCCGCGGCGATCGATCAGCTGTAATGACCTCTCTACCCTAAAAAGCCAACAAGCCGGGAACGCACCCGGCCAGGAGCAAAGATGACTTCTATCGTGATCAGTGGATCAGGCCTGTATACCCCGCCTTTTGCCGTCAGCAACGAAGCACTGGTGGGCGCCTTCAACCAGTATGTGGATCTCTACAACGAGGAGAACGCCTCCGCCATCGATGCGGGCCAGCTGTCTGCCAAGCAGCATTCGAGCTGCGAGTTCATCGAGAAGGCCTCCGGCATCAAGAGCCGCTATCTGGTGAGTAAGGAAGGGGTGCTGGATCCCGACATCATGCAGCCGCTGCTGGCGGAGCGAGCCGATGACAAACCCTCCATCATGGTGGAGATGGCAGTGGCCGCCGCCGAGCAGGCGCTGATCGCCGCCGGCCGCGAGCCGGGAGAGATAGATCTGGTTATCGTCGCCGCCTCCAACATGCCGCGCCCCTATCCGGCGCTGGCCATCGAGTTGCAGCACTACCTGGGAGCAGGCGGCATGGCCTTTGACATGAACGTGGCCTGCTCGTCTGCCACCTTTGGCATCAAGGCGGCAGCCGACATGCTGGCGGCGGGGAGCGCCAAACTGGCGCTGGTGGTGAACCCGGAGATCTGCTCGGGGCACCTCAACTTTCGTGACAGGGATAGCCACTTTATCTTCGGTGATGCCTGTACCGCCGTGCTGCTGGAGCGGGAAGAAGCGTGCAAGGTCAGCAACCCCTGGCAACTGGTGGCCAGCAAGCTGGTGACCCAGTACTCCAACAACATTCGCAACAACTTTGGCTTCCTGAACCGGCTCAGCCCGCGTACCCGTTATGGTGATGACAAGCTGTTCTGCCAGCAGGGGCGCAAGGTGTTCAGGGAAGTGCTGCCGCTGGTGTGCGATCAGATAGCCGGTCAGCTGGATGAGCAGGGTTGGCCGGCGGATACCCTGAGCCGGCTCTGGCTGCATCAGGCCAACCTCACCATGAACCAGTTCATCGGTCGCAAGCTGCTGGGTCACGATGCCAGCCAGCAGGAGGCGCCGGTCATTCTCGATAGCTATGGCAACACCAGCTCGGCGGGTTCCATTATCGCGTTCCATCTGTACAATCGTGACCTGCCTGCAGGGGCTCGCGGCGTGCTC
>NZ_CAWNYS010000207.1:0-2871 GCF_963878295.1 Aeromonas sp. HMWF014
TGGATTGAAACCAAGGAAGATGAACCTCACCGAAATCTTCAATATCTTCCCAGCCGTCTGCACCGCCGATCACAGCGCAGACGGTGAGAAACAGGACATCGTAGAAGGGATAATAAATCTTGGCATGCTGGCGAGGGTCGGGAATATCATCGAAAAACTGAGCAAAAACAGCATCAATAGACATGAAGGCACGCCTGAAAACGGAGCATAAGATCACAGCGGGATCGCAGGGGCAAACCTGTTTTTATTGGTCAAAAAACGTTCGCTATTTTGCCCTGGGATCCGGCCTAGGGCTTGATGACCAACAGTACGAAGAATAGGCTCTATCGCATTTAACTTTTAACCGATTTAATTACCGCACTGAAAATCGATTATTGCGACAGAGCCCTATCGAGGCAGAATAATATTTTGGAGTTTTAATACTGTTTAATTACAGCTTGACTTGCCCGTTTTATGATTGATGGCCCCTTTTTCTATCAGCAGGTTTGCCACATCGGTAAAGCCATGTTCGCACGCACCGCTGAGAGGACTCGCGTTAATTTTAGGGTTTTCATTAATCGCCACGACGTTCAAATCCGGGTTGAATTGTAGAATATACTTTACCGTATCAAGTCTACCATCTACTGCAGCGATCATAAATAATGTTTCACCGTCTTTTTCTTTGGCATCCCAGTCAACTTCATTCTTTAAACGCTCATGCAGATATTTAACAACCTCTACATTATTCCCCATGACAGCAGATTTAACAGTATTGTAGACATCGGCTTTATCTGTGGCGCGAATATCGGCACCTTGTTCCGTCAGATATTTTACTATATCCAAATAGCCGATGAACGCAGCCCAGCCTAACGCGGTTTGCCCCAAGGAAGCTTCGTCTTTTGCCTCAAGATTTTGCCCCGCTTCGACCATTTTTTTAATCGTGGCCAAATCACCTTGTTTAACCGCATCAAACCAGGCTGCATCTGGACCAGCAGAGGGTTTTTCATAGAAAATACGGTGCGATAGCAACTTGGGGTTGGCAATTTCCTGCATTTCTGCGTAGCTATATCTGAATTTTGATAAATCCACAGCTCCTTTATTTTCTTGGGCATGTAGATTAAATGAGCCAGAAGCAATAATACCTGCGAGCAGTACCGTTTTTGTTAATTTAATCATTTTGTTTACCTTAGGTTGTGGTAATTTAAAGAACAACCTTAGATCATTTTTTACTGGTAATACAACCAATTATATTGACAGTGACATTCAAAGAAATTGAACATGAAAAAGCACCATAAATCGTAACGTTTTCGGAATACCTACAAGAGAACCGAACAAGTCCCTGATGTGACATCATCAGTCCCAATTAGCATCAGGGGATAAGGTTCAATATGAATCACCTTCGCAGATAGCGAGTTCAATGGTAAACGCCACAAAATCCGCAAAGAGATATGTTTGGCTCGCATGGACGCCCTGCTCCCATGGCCAGCATGTTCGGTCTCATCGAACCTATCTGCCCCAAAACGGGCAACGGTCGTCGTCCCTGTCCACTCGACACCATGCTGCGCATGCAGCAGTGGTACAACCCCAGCGACGCCGTCAACCAGTGGTTTTTTAAAGCTGGCATCATGATGACACAAGGCATGCTGGTCGATGCCACCATCATCGATGGCCCCTGGCTCCACCAAAAACAAGCGTGGAGAGCGTGACCCCGAGATACACCAGACCACCAAAGGCAATCAGTGGTATGTCGGTATGAAGGCCCATATCGGCGTCGATGCCAAAAGTGGGCTGACCCACAGTCTGGAAACCACGCCTGCCAACCCCAACAAAATCAAGGGCCATGGGAATCCTGTGCCCGATCAGTGCGATTTGTTGAGCCAGCGCATAAAATCAGTCATTACTGACACTTGCATCACTTTTTGACTGGTGCGACCAGATTCGATTGGCTTATCATTTCCGTCCGGTGCCTATTCATCTGTGATGGGCTGCTGCCCTCGCTGGTCAATGGAGCATATTGGAATGCTGTAATAGATAAGCAGTACTACAGGTAGGTTTTATGGGGAAAACCTTAAAAGGGTGTTCGTCATAAATCATCACGCCGGTATATACGTGATGAGTATTTATATTGGCTACAACATTTTAATATCATGGAGAGATATAAGACATGCTAACATTTAAAACACAATTTCCTATAAATAATGAAAAATGCACTAATGATGTTATTGAGGCAGGGCGTGTTTGGCTAGCCAAAAGCCCACATTCGACATTAGCAGAGTTAATGCAAGATAAATTAGAAATAGACAATGAGCTTACACTTGCATCAACAAATGAATCTATAACTTTTAACATCTTAAAGAATGATTATGATTTAAGTGCATTTCGCCATGAAAACATAGATGTTAATGGTGTAAGATGGGTTACGGAAGTTGTTAGTTACAAAGAGAAGGATAACTTCTGGATATCAGTTCAACTGAGTGTTGATTCTGAATTGCCTGTTGAGAGAGTAGACCAAGGAAAAAGACCCCATATATTAAAAGTAATAATGAGAGATATTGGTGGAGGGATTGATGGAAAACTACAAGTATTGGACACTCCACATTATTTAAATGACGATGATATTAGTTTGGCTGCTGATTTAATCACTGCTAATGCCAATTGTAGTATGCCTATCGTTTATGTCAGTGCAAATAATGATAATTCATCCCATATTGATCCTGTTCAATTATCACAATGGCTATCAGGTATGGCTCATGTTGTAGTTGAACCAACTAGATCTTTTTCTTTTGAATTAATGGATGAAGTGTGCAATGAAAATGCCTATGGTGGTGCGGTTGCTATATACTGGCCAGATGGAATTGGTAAATGGTTGTTTTTGCCCCATGGGAGTTATTC
>NZ_CAWNYS010000208.1:0-7242 GCF_963878295.1 Aeromonas sp. HMWF014
AACCCAATGGCCGCTCCATGCACCAGCTGGAACAGGTAACCCTGACCGCCGACGAGTTTGAGGCGCTGCAGTTGGTGGATCTGGAAGGCATGTAGCAACAGGGCGCCGGGGTAATGGACATCTCCCGTCAGACCCTGGCCAACATACTGAACAAAGCTCGCTACTGTGTGGACTGTCTGAGCCAGGACAAGGAGGAAAGCCCACGTCACAGCTGCTACTGATCCCCTGCCCGGGCAGGTGAGGAGTGCCGTGACCGGCATGGCTTGCGGATAGGGTGGATAACAGGCTTGAGCGAGGGGGGGCGCAATGGCCACATCCTATTTGGTGGCGAGATCCTGATACTGCTGATGGATGACGCGAAACGCCTCCTTGTTGCGAAGCGCCGCCTCGACACAGGCGGGATCGAACTGGCTGCCGGCATGCGCCTCCAGATAGGCAAACGCCGTCTCGAACGGCCAGGGTTGCTTGTAGGGGCGCTCGCTGGTCAGCGCATCGAACACATCGGCCACCATCACGATGCGCGCCTCCAGCGGGATGGCCTCCCCCGCCAGCCCTTGCGGATAGCCCGTGCCATCAAAGCGCTCGTGATGGCTGGCGATGATATTGGTCAGCATATCGGTGTGGTGAACGCCATCGAGGCCAAACTCGTTGATCATCAGGCTGATCATCTCCCGCCCCTTGCCGGGGTGAGTCTTCATGATCTCGAACTCTTCCGGCGTCAGCTGGCCCGGCTTGAGCAGGATGGCATCCGGCACCGCAATCTTGCCGATGTCGTGCAGCCCGGAGAAGAGATAGATAAACTCCACCTCCTCGTCGCTCAGGCCGCAGGTGGGGGCCAACGTCTTGGCGATCAGCCGGGAGTAGGCAGACATCCGGTGCAGATGGTTGGCGGTCTCCTCATCCCGATAGCGGCTGAACTCCCGCGCCGTAATCAGCGCACCGCCAAGGGTCTGAATGGAGAAAAATTCCACAGCCATGATGGCCGACAGCACCTGGGCATAGGCTGACAGCTCGCTGCGAATGGGCTCGTTGAAGTAACCCGGCTCCATCGCATCGCAAAACAGAAAGCCAAACAGCCTGCTGTTAAACAGCAGCGGCTCGGTATAGCTGGAGGCATACCCCGCTTCCAGCAGTTTGCGGCTGTGCTCCGAGCTCGAGCCCAGCAGAGAGTCAAGGCTGTCGAGTACCCTGGGTTGCTGATGTTCGGCCAGATAGCGCAGAGAGGGCACCTCGCTCAACTTGACCTCGTACTGCATCAGGGGGGATCTCCCCTCGGTGCTGTGGGCAAAGGTCTTGAGCCGATCCGTGTGCTGGTCATAGATAGCGATGGCCACCCGGCTCACCTTGTCAAAACGTTGCCTGAGCGTGGCGTGCACATTCTGCATTCTCTCGCCAAATGAGCTATCCATCCCGTTCTCCCTGCTGGTGAGCCTGCCTGATGGGAGTATAATGAAGCCCACCAACCAGCTCCCGCCTTGTTAAGTGAAAACTCAACAAAATGTGATCGGGTAGACAGTTCGCTCTGCCCCAAAGAGATCCCCCCAAATTGGCGTCGTGACTGAGGTCACACCCAGGCAATCTTGCCCCGCCAGAGATATTGTTCGGTTCTGCCGTGCTGGCTGTATAGTTTTTGGTTAACCATTCCGGTAAAATCCGCGCCCTAAAAGAAGAGCCACCTAAGAGTGATTGAGCGATGTCCAACACAAAACAGGCCCCCAAAGTAGGATTCGTCTCCTTGGGTTGCCCCAAAAACCTGGTCGATTCAGAACGCATCCTGACCCAGCTGCGTACCGAAGGGTACGACGTGGTGCCCAGCTATGACGATGCAGAGCTGGTCGTCGTCAACACCTGCGGCTTTATCGACAGCGCGGTGCAAGAGTCGCTGGAAGCGATCGGCGAAGCACTGGCCGAGAACGGCAAGGTGATCGTCACCGGTTGCCTCGGCGCCAAAGAGAACCAGATCCGCGAGATCCACCCCAAGGTGCTCGAGATCACCGGCCCCCACGCCTACGAAGAGGTGCTGGGCCACGTCCACAAATATGTGGCGAAGCCAACTCACAACCCCTTCACCAGTCTGGTGCCGGCCCACGGCGTCAAGCTGACCCCCCGCCACTACGCCTATCTGAAGATTTCCGAAGGCTGCAACCACCGCTGCACCTTCTGCATCATTCCCTCCATGCGCGGGGATCTGGTGAGCCGCCCCATCGGCGACGTGCTGGCGGAAGCCAAGCGCCTGAAAGAGGCGGGCGTCAAAGAGATACTGGTGATCTCCCAGGATACCTCCGCCTACGGCGTCGATGTGAAGCACCGCACCGGTTTCTACGACGGCATGCCGGTCAAGACCAGCATGGTGGCCCTGTGCGAAGAGCTGGCCAAGCTCGACATCTGGGTACGCCTGCACTACGTCTACCCCTACCCGCACGTGGATGACGTCATCCCGCTGATGCGCGATGGCAAGGTGCTGCCCTACCTCGACATCCCGCTGCAACACGCCAGTCCGCGCATCCTGAAACTGATGAAGCGCCCCGGTACTGTCGAGCGCACCCTGGAGCGGATCCAGAAGTGGCGCGAGATCTGCCCCGAGATCACCCTGCGCTCCACCTTCATCGTCGGCTTCCCCGGCGAGACCGAAGAAGAGTTCCAGATGCTGCTGGACTTCATCGACAAGGCGGAGCTGGACAGGGTCGGCTGCTTCAAATACAGCCCGGTCGAAGGCGCCAAAGCCAACGAGCTGCCGGATCCGGTACCGGAAGAGGTTCAGGAAGAGCGCTTCCAGCGTTTCATGGAGCTGCAACAGCAGGTCTCCATCCGCAAGCTGGCCCGCAAGGTTGGCAAGGAGATGCTGGTGTTGATCGACGAGGTGGACGAAGAGGGTGCCACCGGTCGCTCCGCCGCCGATGCCCCCGAGATCGACGGTCTGGTCTACCTCAACGGTGAAACCGGCCTCAAACCCGGCGATCTGGTCAAGGTTCGCATCGATGAAGCGGACGAATACGACCTGTGGGCCAGCCTGGTAGGCTAAGCCCGCAGTCGGTGACGGCGCCTGCCCGGCAGGCGCTGATAAAAAGCCAGTCAGTGACCCTGACTGGCTTTTTTATTGATCGCACGAAATGGTTATGCGCGCTGAACCGGGGCGCAAACTGCTGCGCCTGGCGTCACCAGGACAGCGCTTCTGACGATGGCTAGGTCTTGCCAAATACCACCCGGTTACGCCCCTGTGCATTGGCCTGATTAAGGGCCCGATCAGCCACCAGCAACAAGTTATACAGGCTCTGCCCGGCAACGTTGACCTGCTTGAAGTGAGCGATATCGCACAGGGTCACTGATAGCGCTCGCCCCTGCAGCCAGTGCAACTGCAGCTCAGCACCGCACCGGTTGCTGAGCTTTGTCAGCTGCTCGGCACAAGACTGACGCCTGACCTCCTCTATCATGCAGTGCCGATCGTGAATATAGTGAAACAGCCGGGCATGGCATCGGCCGTCAATTGGGCTGTGATGGTCAACCCGCGCCGCTGGCCACTCTTGCAGTAGATCTTCGCCACGGCAGAGCCGTTTGCCAGGCTGGTCATAACCACCTGATTCCAGTCCTGGATGGCCTGAGTTCTACGCTGCTCGTCGTGATACACAGTCGCAAACCAGGCGGTCATGTCAGGCTGGGTGTAACCCATTACGCCGAGAAGGCCCGGTTCACAAGCCTGTAATGGCGAACAGGGATATTCGACCGCGTGGTCGGTATGGTACCAGGGGTATCACCACAAACCGCCTCCGACATGAGGATTGGAAATGGGCTCACGTCAAAGGATCGAAATAGGAACTGCTGCAATTCGGTCAATATCGCCTACTCGGCAGACTGGATCATGGCGTCGTTCGAACCGCCCTGGTCGAAGCGCTCTCCCCCGGCTGCCACTCCTGATAGGGACCATGAATGCCAGAGTATATCTGGCCCAGCTTGCCGGAGGCCCTGAGCCTTTCGATGGACTGCGTCAGGAACCGGTCCACCACGTCTCCTCTCCCCCCCTTGGGGATGATGAACACATCGTCAAACTCGCCAAAATTGACCCGATGGATGTTGGTCAGTCTCCTCTTCTTGAGTGCAAAATCCGCCTCCTCCTGCGCCCAGAGGAAGGCATCGATACGGCCCCTGCTCAGCTTGCCGAGGGACTGCTCGATAGAGGGGGAACGCTTGACCGAGAAAGGCCAGAAGTCGCTCCCCCCCTCGATGAGCAGGTCGCGCTTGGTGTACTCGTAACCAAGCACCATAGCCGGTGTGATGGGAGCGGCGCTGTTGCTGTAGAGCACATGGGTCACCTTGCCAAAGATCACCGAACTGAAGCGATAGAGCAGCATGGACTCATCGATATAGGGATTACGCAGGGCGGGCAGATTGAAATCTGCCTCCCCCACAACCACGCTGCGCGTCGCACGCGACATGGGGTAAACCATCACGCTCACCTCGACCCCGTCATCCAGCGCGGCTATGGCCTTGACCAGATCGATGAAGGGACCGCTCCCATCGGAATCGATGAGCCCCGGCAACAGCCCCAGATAGGCGGAAAAGTGCGATGGATGTTCAGGCTCTGCCGCAAAGAGACGATCGCTGCCACTGCCAGCCACGCCAAGTAGAATGGCGCCCAACATGAACAGCTGCGCAGCTCCCAACCCAAGATGTTTCATGACCAGACCTTCATCCGCACCGCCGTTACCAGACGCATAGCCCCGCGCAGAGGGGTGCCTGGCCAGGTACCGCCTGAGAGCTGCGAGCTGAGAATAAAATGTTCAAAAGTTATCGAGATCAAAGTTTTGCCGAACAGGGCTTGTAACATGGGGTTGGATGCAAAGAGGTCCGGGTACAGGAAGCGAGCCCGGATGGATAAAAAAGTGATGCAATGAGCTCCCCGAGAAGGACATGAACATGTTGAAAAATACCGAACAACGTTATGGCAGCCTGAGTATTGGCCTGCACTGGCTGACCCTGCTGCTGATGATTGCCGTCTACGCCCTGATGGAATTCAGGGACATCTTTCCCAGGGGATCGGCCGGGCGCGACCTGATGAAGGAATTTCACTTCATGGTGGGCTTGCTGATCCTGGCGCTGGTCGTGGCACGGCTGCTGGTGCGTTTCAGCGGCCCCTCACCCCGCATAGTGCCCGAGCAGTCCCCTCTGATGCACAAGCTGGCTCAACTCGCCCATCTGGCACTGTACGGTTTTCTGATCCTCACCCCGCTGCTGGGCTGGCTGCTGCTGAGCGTGGGCGGTAAACCCATCCCTTTCTTCGGGTTCGAACTGCCCGCCCTGCTCGCGCCTGATGATGGCTTGAAGGGAACGATAAAGGATCTGCACGAGACGCTGGCCAACATAGGCTATGCCCTGATCGCCCTGCACGCCGTTGCCGCCATCTATCACCACCATGTGCTCAAGGACAACACACTGACCAATATGCTGCCCAAGCGCCGCAGTTAAACAACGAGGGGCGCGCTGGCGCCCCTTTTTACGCCTGTTTTGCCGCCACCTCCGGCACATCAATGGCCTTGGGTTTCCCCTCGGGTTGCAACTTCTTCACGTTCCCCTTGCTCTGGCCAGAGACAGCGTTGCTATCTTCCTGAGCTTGGGATTGCCCGATGAACTGGCCTCCCTTTCGAATGGAGAGGCTGCCACCTTTGAAGGTCCCCTTCATCTTGCCACTTTCGAGGATCTCCACCTCCGTCGATGCGCAGGTGCCATCCAGGGTGCCATTGATGGTGACATGGGCGGCAGTCACCTCTCCCTCAACGCGGCCCCCCTCCATGATGCGAACTGTTCCCCCGCTGACCAATAAGGTTCCGATGAACTGCCCATGCACATCCAGATTGCCTTCCACTTGCAGCTCACCCGTGAATCTGGCTCCCTGTGCAATCACTGTCATTGCCACACCCGATACCGCAGATACAGACTCATTGCGCTTTCGTCCAAACATTCTGACTTTCTCCACCATTAACATCAGCGCCATCACTAACAGCGGCACTACGGGTAATTTGTAATATGCAGATCCCAACACATAGAGCAGCAACGCCAGGCCCCAGCAGAACCAGATGACATAAAGCGCATCACCTCGTTTTCGCATTGCGATGCGACATAAGACCCTTTCAGGTACAACCGTCATTGACCATTCCCTCTTGCGGGTGCATGGATTCAAGACCGGGGTCATGACCCCTGGTTATCTCTTTTCCCGCAATATGCGGGCATGGACCTAGATCAAGCGACCATATCGCGAAAACTCTGAAACAAAAAAGCCCCGCCATCTGACGGGGCCGCAGTCCCTCAACGGAGTGAGTCAGGATTCAGGGCAGCACCACCCGGCTTTCGCCGCCGCCCAGAGCGTCTACCCGAATTTGCACGCCGATCCGCTCCACCAGGGTCTGTACATGGGAGATGACGCCTATCTGGCGACCGGCCGCCTGCAGCGAGTCCAGGCTGGATAGCGCAAGATCCAGGCTGTCCGGATCCAGGGTACCGAAGCCCTCGTCAATAAACAGCGACTCGATCTGGGTCTGATGCGACGAGAGGCTGGAGAGGGCCAGCGCCAGCGCCAGCGACACCAGGAAGCTTTCCCCGCCGGAGAGGGAGTCCACCGATCGCACCTCATCCCCCATATCGAGATCCACCACCTGCAGCGCCAGATCCGTGCCGGGTACCCGCTCCAGTCGATAGCGTGGCGACAGCTCGCCGAGCTGGGCATTGGCCTCCAGCAGCAGGCGCTCCAGGGTGAGGCTCTGGGCGAAGGTGCGCAGCTTGGCACCGCTGGCGGAGCCGATAAGCTCGGACAGCTGCTGCCAGTGATCCGCCACCGCCTGCTGGCGGCTCAGCTCCTCTTGCAAGGAGCCCGCCTTGAGGGCAGCCGCCTCGGCCTGGGCCAAAGTGCTCTTGCACTGAAACAGTTGCTCTTCCAGCTCGCGGCAATGGGCCTCGCTGGCCCCCAGGCGCAGACCAAGCTCCTGCACAGAGAGGGCGGTCAATTCGCCGTGATGCTCGCGATAACGCGCCAGCTTGACCTCCTCCAACGCCAGCGCCCGCTGGCGTTCGGCCAGCCGGGTGCGAGCCTCGGCCAGGGCGTCGTCCAGATGCTGCAAGGCAACCCGGCGAGACTTGAGCTCATCCGGTCCCATCGCCAGCAGCCGTCGCAGATCATACTCGGCAATGCCCAGGGTAGTGGCGTGCGCCGCCCAGCGGCCCAGCACCTCGCGCCGGCGACGGCTGCTCACCAGC
>NZ_CAWNYS010000209.1:0-2526 GCF_963878295.1 Aeromonas sp. HMWF014
ATATTCTGCTCTACTACCCGTATCACAAGTTCCACCACTTCACCGAGCTGGTGCGCCAGGCGGCGTTCGATCCGGCAGTGAGCGCCATTCGCATCAATATCTATCGGGTCGCCAAGAAGTCGCGCATCATCCACTCCCTCATCGATGCCGCCAACAACGGCAAGAAGGTGACCGTGGTGGTCGAGCTGCGCGCCCGTTTCGACGAGGCGGCCAACATCGACTGGGCCAACATTCTCACCGATGCCGGAGTCAAGGTGGTGTTCGGGGTGCCGAGCCTCAAGATCCACTCCAAGCTCTGCCTCATCACTCGCCACGAACATGGCGAGGCGGTGCGCTACGCCCATATCGGTACCGGCAACTTCAACGAGAAGACGGCGAAGATCTACACCGACTTCTCCCTGCTGACCCGCCACCCGGACATCACCGCCGAGGTGGAGGGCGTGTTCGAATACATCGAGTACCCCTATCGGCGCTACAAGTTCAACCACCTGCTGGTCTCCCCCATCAACAGCCGCCGTCAGCTCTATCGACTCATCGATAACGAGCTCTCCAACGCCAAGGCGGGCCAACCCAGCGGCATCACCCTCAAGATCAACAATCTGGTGGACAAGGATCTCATCAACCGGCTCTATGCCGCCGGCCAGGCCGGGGTGCCGATCCAGATGATCATCCGTGGTATGTGCGCCCTGCGCCCGGGTGTGCCGGGCCTCAGTGACAACATCAAGGTGATCAGCATCATAGACCGCTTCCTCGAGCACCCCCGGGTCATGGTGTTCCACAACAAGGGCAACCCCCAGCTCTATATCTCCAGCGCCGACTGGATGAGCCGCAACATCGACGGCAGGATCGAGGTGGGAACCCCCATCTATGATGAGCGCCTCAAGCAGCGCATCATGGACATTCTCGAACTACAACTGAGTGATACCTGCAAGGCACGGGTGATCGATGCCGACCAGCAAAACGCGTATGTGAAGCGGGGCAACCGCCGCAAGATCCGCTCTCAGGTGGCGATTTACGACTATCTCAAACGTATCGAGTCAAACAATGGACAATAGTCTCTATGCCGCCGTGGATCTCGGCTCCAACAGTTTTCACATGGTGATCGCCCACCTGAGCGAAGGACGCTTTCGCATCGTCGATCGCATCAAGGAGCGGGTCCGTCTGGCCGAAGGGATGGATGAGCAGAAACGGATGAGCCCGGAGGCGATGGCCCGCGGCCTCACCTGCCTGTCGCTGTTTGCCGAGCGCCTCACCAATATCAAGCCGGATCAGATCCGCATTGCCGGTACCTATACCCTGCGCCGCGCCAGCAACGCGCGCGAATTCGTGAGCGAGGCAGCCAAGGTGCTCAACCACCCCATCGAAATTATCAGTGGTCAGGAAGAGGCGCGCCTCATCTATCAGGGCGTTGCCCATACCCAGCATATCGAAGGCCAGGTGCTGGTGGTGGATATCGGCGGTGGCAGCACTGAGCTCATCATAGGGGAAGGCTTCGATCACAAGGCCCTCACCAGCCGCAAGATGGGCTGTGTCAGCTTGACCCAGCGCTTCTTTGCCAACGGCAAGCTGAACGAAAAGGCCTTCCACGGCGCCGTGCTGGAGACCCAGCATCAGCTCGCCCCCATCATCAACCAGTATCGCAAGCTGGGCTGGCAGAGTTGCCTTGGCAGCTCCGGCTCGATTCGAGCCGTGCGCGACGTGCTGCAAGGAGAAGGCTGGACCGATGGCGCCATCACGCTGGCGGGGCTGGAGCGGCTAAAGCAGGAGATGCTCGACCACAAGCGGGTCGATCAGTTGAAGCTCGCTGGCCTGACCGAGGAGCGCAAGGGGGTGTTTGCCGCCGCGGTGACCATACTGCTTGGGCTTTTTACCTCCCTGCCCATTGAACGGATGGAGTATTCGGACGGTGCCCTGCGCGAAGGGCTGCTGTATGAATTCGAGGAGCGCTTGCAGCACCACGACATTCGCGAGCGTACCGCGCTGGCCCTCTCCACCCACTATCACATCGACAAGCGCCAGGCCAACCGGGTCGAGCAGAGTGTGTTGGCCCTGTTCGATGCCCTTAGCGGCCCCTGGCAAATGCCGGAGGAGCCCTATCGCGCGATCCTCGGCTGGGCGGCGCGACTGCACGAGATTGGGCTGGTCATCAACTACAGCGGCATCCAGCGCCACTCCGCTTATATATTGCAGAACACGGATCTGCCCGGCTTCACCCAGGACGATCAGGCCCTGCTGGCAGCCCTGGTACGGTTTCAGCGCAAGGGGCTCAAGCTCTCCGAGCTCCCTCCCCTGCCCAACCATGACACGCAAACTGTGCTGCGTTGCATTCGTATCCTGCGCCTCGCCGTGGCGGCGCACCACAGGCGTCAGGACAATTTGTTGCCAAAATGGAACGTGCAAGCAGCCGAAGATCAGCTGGTGGTCACCCTGCCGATCGATTGGTGCGACGAGAACCGCCTGCTGATGCAGAACCTGGAGAAAGAGCACCGTTATTGCCAGGAGCAAGGCTGGCCGCTGCTGTTTCAG
>NZ_CAWNYS010000209.1:2536-10762 GCF_963878295.1 Aeromonas sp. HMWF014
GCAGCCCAAGCTGCCTTTTTGCTATTTGACTCATCCGCGTCAGGTGCGGGTTACTGCAACTCGGGCAGCAACCACTTGGCCATCTCGAAGTAGATGATCAGACCGGTACCATCCACCAGGGTGGCGATGAAGGGGGCGGACACCACTGCAGGGTCGATGCCAAAGCGGCGCAGCACCATGGGGATAATGGATGCAACTGTGGCGCTCCACAGCACGATGGCGATGATGGTAAAGGTCACCACCATGCCAATCTCGGGGCCGACGCCCAGACTCCATGCCCGCACCCAGGCCGCCATGGCAATGGCCCCCGAGATAAGCAGACCGGTGGAGAGCTCCTTTTTCAGCACAGTGCCAAGGTTGCGCAGACTCACCTCACCGACTGCCATGGCGCGCACTATGGTGGTGGTGATCTGGGTGCCACTGTTACCGCCAGTACCGATGAGCAACGGGATAAAGAAGGCCAACGCGATGGCGGCTTCCAGCTGCTCTTCGAACGCCCGCAGCACTGTGCCGGTATAGGCCTCCGCCACAAACAGGATGAGCAGCCAGCCCACCCGTTTACGCCACAGTTGCCAGGGGGTCGCCTGCAGATAGGGAGTATCGAGCGGCGAGGAACCACCCTGCATCTCGGCATCCTCTGTGGATTCAAGCTCCAGGATGTCGGCGGCATCATCCACATGGAAGATACCCACCAGCTTGCCCTGCTCCTCCACCGGCAAGGTCGAGATGTCACGGTCGATCAGCAGGCGTGCCGCCAGCTCCTGATCCGCCCGGGCGTTGATGCGCACCGTATCCCTGTCCATCAGCTCGCTGACCGGCAGCAGAGGATCCGCTATCAACAAGGATTTGAGCGCTATGCTGCCGAGCAGACGATGCTCGGTGTTGACCACGTAGAGGTGCTGGAATAACTGGGCGTTGTCCCAGGCATCGTGGATCTGCTGCTTGGCACTGCCCACCGTATCCTGATCGCCGATGGCCAAAAATTCATGGCGCATATTGGCTCCAACCGATTCGGTCGGCCAGTCGAGCAGTGAGTAGAAGGTGGACTGCACCGGCTCCGGAAAGCGGGAGAGCAGCATGGTGCGATCGCTACTACCGAGCCGACGCAGTATGTCCAGCATGTCGCGCCGGGGCATGGCCCCTTGCAACAGACCGACTATGCTGGCGTGCAACCGCATCAGCAGACGTCCGGCACACTCGGCCGACAACGAGTTGAGTAGCGCCACCCCCTCGACAATGGGCAGGGTATCGAAGATGCAGTTGAGCTCTTCCGGACGCAGGGTCAGCAGTTGATCGGCACGCTGAACCGGATCCAGATTATTCTCCAGCCAGCCCTGCAGGGCGGCCAGATCGAGCAGTTGATGACGATTGAGTAGAGTCTGTGTTTTCTTCATCACAAATGATCTCATGTGATTTCAGGCAGGGCCTGAGCGCGATCGGATATCCGGTCGCTGTCTGAAAGAAAACAGCAATTTGATTGACGAGTAATAGGCAGGAAATGACGCCGTCCGGCGTGTCATCATCCCCACGTACCAGCTTTAGCACTGTATAACGTATCCGGCATGCCGGAAGCCACTTGGGTTTACACCTTAATCCGATGAAAACTGTCCTGAGCTTGGGCGTCTCTCGACGTCGTGAGATCAGTGGCCTTTGTTTATACAGGAGCCTCGCCTAACGAGATGCTGCAAAAAAATCAGCACAACCCTCTGTTGTGCGGGCCGCATGATTATCGAATGCGCAGTGTGAGTCAACCCGACAGTGAGGGTTAAATAGCCCATTGCAACAGCTTGTTACAATTGGAGAAAAAAGAGGATTTAAACGAGGATATATCATGGCTGGGCAAACAAGATCTGGATGCCCCCTGTTCATCGCGTCCCGAAATGCGCTGAACAGGGGTGGAAAATATCAGCGAATATAGTCAAACAGGGTCAGCTTGCTTATTTTGCTGAAGGAGAGCTGGGAGGCACTCAAGGCTGCATCCTCTTTGGACAATGCAGCAATGACCTCATACAAGTCAGCCTCGGAAACCTTGGCCCTGACCTGCTGATTGAGGGTACTCAGACCCTCATTCGAACCCAGTACCTGCTCCAGGCTGTTCATCCTGCCGCCAATTTCACCCAGCCCCTTATCGACATTCAGTCGGGCATTTTTCATGTGGGCGGTGGCATCCGCTACCTTCACCTGAAAATCGTCTGCCGACATAGTGGGATCACGCAAAGCCGTAATGAAATCGGACATACCATCCAGAATGTTGTTGTTCTGGGGCGGATCCAGCACAAAGTTTTGCGCGGCGCCCCCTGCGGGCAGATCCAGGGTCAACTCCAGGCCATTGAAGGGGATCTGGTTACCTGCCACATAGTCACCGCTTTGCAGCAGGGCGCCGCCGCTATCCCTTATCTCATAGGTATCAGGAGCCCCCGCCGCGGTGGTCACCGTGTATTGGTTGCTGGCCAGGGCGGGGTCAAAGTTGGTGCGATGAAAGTTGTCGAAGTTGCCCTGATCGGCCACTCTGACCTGAATATTGGCGCTGCCCGCACTGCTGGTCCTGCGGGTTGGCACCATTTCAAACAGATTGAAGCCGGAATCATTGGCCGCGATTTGCACCGTCGGAGAGACCTGGATATTGCGCTGGCCTGTATCCCCCTGAAAGACGTAATTACCGCTGGCATCCTTGATGAAGGGCTGGGTCTTGCTCTGGTTGCCACCAAAAATGAATTCGCCTTGGGAGTTCTTGCTGTTCATCAGATCGAACATCTGCTTTTGCAAGCCTTCCAGCTCGCTGGCGATCGCCTTGCGATCATCGGACCCCACCGCCGAGTTGTTTGCCTGCTGGATCAGGGTCTGGGCACTGGTCATGGCGGTATTGAGCGCGGTCAGCACTGTCTCTGCATGGCCAAGGCTGTTCTCAAGCAAGCTGCCATTCACGCCATACTGCTTGAACAGATCTATCTCCTTGGTCAGCGCCATCTTCTGGCTCATGCCGGAGGGATCTTCTCCCGACGTCTTGAATTTATCTCCACTCTGCAGCTGTTCATAAGCCGTGCTCAATCTTTCATTGGCGTTGTTCAGAGAAGAGATATTCCGGTTATAAACCATGTTGGTGGTAATACGCATGAACTTACCTCACTGATGACAACAGGGTGTCGAAGATGGTCTTGGCCGTACTGACCACCTGGGCCGATGCCGCATAAGACTGCTGGAAGCGGATCAGATTGGCCGCCTCTTCCTCGAGGCTCACACCGGAGACGCTCTCGAAAATATTGGTACTCTGGGTCAATTTTGCCTCGTTAGCCTTGAGCAGCGTCTTGGCCTGGCTGGTGCTGATACCCACCCCGGTCACCAGACCTGAATAGGCCTCGTTGAAGGTCATCTTGTCATTGCTGGTGCCGGTATTGGTGCTCTTGCGCACCAGATCCTTGTTCTGCAGCTCAGCCAGCGCCAAGCCATTGGCGTTATCGGCAAAACCATTTTTGTTATAGCTCAGGGTGAAAGTGTCACTGGCCCTTACCGTACCTGTGATGCTGAACTCGTAGCCAGGTGTCTGGGTCGGGTTCGCATACACCTTGGGTCCTCCCAGCGGGCTCTCGATGGCGGCCATCAAATTCTGGCCATTGCTGGAAGCTGGCGCCACCCCGATCAGGGTTGTGCCGTCCGCCGCATAGACCGCGTAGTTACCACTGTTGTCGACTTTCACCACCTGGGGTGCCGTCGGATCCAGGGTGTTGGTACCAAAACCCGAGCCCGTGCTGGTGTTGAAAATGCCGTTGAACTTGATCTCGGCAGAGCCCTTGTTGTCTTTGCTCTTGTCCGCCTTGAGGGGGGATGCCAGCGCCAGATCCTCGGGACGGGTAACAAGCTGCCCCAAGCTGGCGGCGGCCCGCTTGGTCGGCTGCAGCAGGATGCGATCCCCTGCCGCCGGCGAGCCGGACAGATCAATCTCGATACCATGGCCCGGAAGCTGAAACTTGGCCGGGGGCGTGGTACCGGTCGCCAGCGAGGTTCGATTGCCATCCTTGTCGAGGGAGAACACCTCGTAACCTGTGGCGCTGCTGAACTGTATCTCGTAATTGAAGGTGGTCACTTCACTGCCTTTACCTGGCACGAAATTGACCTTGGCAGCACCTGTGCCTGTGTTTTTTTCATAAGGCAAGCCATCGCTGACACCAAGGGAGAAGAGATCCCCCCCCAACTCGTTATCCAGATCCATGCCCAGCCGGTTCTGCTGGTTCATGGCATCGGCCATGGCCGCGGCCAACTGACCCAGTTCGCGCTTGGCCGGCTCCAGATCACGACGAGCGGAGAACAAGCCCCCCACGCCGCCACCAATGCTGCTCTCGTTAATGCGGGTCTTGTTGGTCCCCGCGAGCAGCTGCAGTTCGGGCTCGCGGGGATCAGGATCACCCGGCACGACGCTGAACTGGGCCACCCCGCTATTGAGCACCAGGGAGTGGCCCGTGCTCATATTGATCAGCACACTGCCATTGGCCTGGGGCACGGTACGGATCTCCATCTTCTCGGAAAGCTGGCGGATGGCTTCATCCCGCTGATCGAACAGCATCAGGTTCTCTTCCGGCGAGCCCTGAGTACGGATGATGGCCTGGTTCAGATCATTGATGCTGTTGATGAGGCCGTTCACCCGCTTGGTCTCGTCACCTATGGTGGTGTTAATCGTGTCGGTCTGCTTGTCCAGCTGGGACGACAAGGTATGAAAGCGGTTGACCATGCCGCTGAGCTCGCTCAGGGTGATCTTGCGGCCGGCAATATCGGCCGGCGCCTCGTTGGCGGTATGAAACGCCTTGAAATAGGAGGTGATGGCCGTCCCGACGCTGTTGCTGGTGTCCCCCAGCAAGGTATCGGTATTGGAGAGCTGCTCGTAGCGGGTCGCCGAGGCAAAATAGGCGGAGGTGTCGCGCCGCACTTCGCCCTGGGCATAAGCATTGATGACCCGCTCGGTCAGCATGTCGCCCGTGCCCAGACCGACGGAACTGGTATAGATCAGGGTTCGTTCACGCACATAGCCCTGGCTATTGACGTTCACTATGTTGTTACTGGTGGTCTGCAGCAGTCGCTGCTGGGCCATCACACCCGAGGTACCAATTCCAAGCAGATCGCTTGCCATGACTTACAGCTCCATTTCTGTGTGGTTGGTAGCGGAGTAGCCGGCAATGGCATCACTGCGCAATACCTGTTTCAGTTTCCTGGCGTACTGGGGATCCGTCGCATATCCGGCCTGTTGCAAGGCCTCGAAGTAACGGTCCGGGCTGTCTACTTTGGTCAGGGCCCCCTTGTAGCGAGACCCCGAGGTCAGGAAATCGACATAGTCGTTGAAGCTCTCCTCGAACGACTCGTAAGAGCGAAACGATGCCTTCTGGCGCGAGGCCACCCCTTGCTCATATTCCAGGGTGTTGACCACCGCCTTCGGGCCTTCCCAACGCGGATCGGCCTTGATGCCGAACAGATTGTGGGTCACCTGCCCTTGCCCGTTCTTGATCACCCGTTTGCCCCAGCCGCTTTCCAGCGCCGCCTGGGCCACCAGCACCGCCGGGCTAAGCCCCAGCTTGTCCGCCGCCTTCTTGGCAAGTGGCATCAGGCGATTAACGAACTCTTCGGGGGTTTCAAACACTTGCGCTGTCCTGTCCAGCGCCTTGGCCCCCTGCGCGGGCCCCATGGGGGGAATTGTGCGACGGGGGCGATGCGGCACAGTCAGCGGCTGGGCATCGGCACGCATCTCTTTGTTAGCAAAATCTTTGCCAACTTTTGAGGCGGAGATAAGATCGTTTGGGCCAGAGGTGGGGGGCTGGTAGGGTTTGTAGACCCGTTCGGTACGCTGTGGCATCTTGAGCACACGTCCATCGTGACGGGTAAAGGTCTCGGGTGAGAGTTGCTTGGCCACCATCTCGGCCAGCCCCATCCCTCCCTTGCTGGTCATGTCGGCGACCCGCTGTTCATCCAGCATGCCCTCGTAGAACTGGGTGTAGCTGCTGTTCATGGGGTTGTCCTGAGTCAAGGCCTGGTTGGCCTGACGCATGCCCTGAAACAGGGTCTGGGTGAAGATGGACTCGAACTGGCGAGAGGCGGCCATGAGCGCCTCGGCCTTGCCCTCTTTGCTCTGGCTCAGCTGGCGCAGGCGGTCCAGGTTCTTGATATCCTGCACCATCCCCATATTCACGCCGCTGTTGGTGTCAAATTCTGCCATTTTGCTTACCTCATTGCCGCCCGTGGCAACCCCTTGCCGCTTGTTACAGTATGACCAGCTGACCTTCGATAGCGCCCGCCTGTTGCAACGCCTCCAGGATCGCCATCAGATCGCCGGGCGCCACCCCGACCTGATTCACCGCTCTCACCAGATCATCCAGGGTCGCACCGGTATCGAGCTTGAACATGCGTCCCTGCTCCTGCTGCACATTGATGGTGGAGTTGTTGGTCACCACCGTCTGGCCGTCAGAGAGCGGGTTGGGCTGTGACACCTGCTGATTCTCGGCTATGGTCACCGTCAGCCCGCCGTGGCTGATGGCCGCCGGTTTGAGCCGCACCTGACTGCCGATGACAATGGTGCCGGTACGGGAGTTGACGATGATCTTGGCCGCCTCGCTGGCCGGGTCTACTTCCAGATTTTCGATGGTGGCGAGGTAGGAGACCCGCTGCCCCGGATCCCGCGGCGCATAGACCTTGACCGAGGTCGCATCGAGTGCCTGCGCCGTGTTGGGGCCCACCAGATCGTTGACCACGTCCGCCAGCCGGCGGGCCGTGGTGAAATCGGGGCGATTGAGGTTGAAGGTGATGGTATCCCCCTGACTAAAGGAGTTCGGTACCTCCCGCTCCACAGTCGCGCCGTTGGCGATACGCCCCACCGTCGGCGTATTGATCACCACCTTGGAGCCATCGGCCCCTTCAGCGCCCAGCCCCCCCACCACCAGACTGCCTTGCGCCACCGCATAGACACGCCCGTCCAGCCCCTTCATGAAGCTTTGCAGCAGGGTGCCGCCCCGCAGGCTCTTGGCCTCGCCGATGGCCGATACCGTCACGTCTATGGTCTGGCCAGGCTTGGCGAACGGAGGCAACTCTGCATGAATAGCCACAGGCGCCACGTCCTTGATCTTGGGCCTGATGTTGTCCGGCACCTTGATACCGAAGTTGTTGAGCATGGTGCGGAAGGTTTGCTCGGTGAAGGCGCTGTTCCTCTCGCCGGTACCGGGCAAGCCAACGACCAGACCGTAGCCAATCAGCTGGTTGTTACGTACTCCTTCCACCGAGCTGATGTCCTTGATACGGGAGGCGTGGGCCATTCCCAAGGGCATCAGACAGCAGATCAGGGTCACAAGACGGAGTGACTTCATAACATCTCCTAGAGCGGCCACCAGGGGCCATTGAAAAAGCTGGTAAGCCACCCCTGCTCCTGACTGTTGGCCAGATCGCCGGTACCGCCGTAATGGATGCGGGCATTGGCGACCCTCTGTGACGACACGCTGTTCTCGGCCGTCACATCTTCGGGGCGGATCATGCCGGTGATCCGGATATATTCGTTGCCATTGTTGAGCATGATCCACTTCTCGCCACGCACGAGCAGGTTGCCATTGGGCAGCACCTTGGCCACGCTGACCGAGATATTGCCCTGCAGGCTGTTGCTCTGATCCGCCTTGGCCTGCCCCTTGAAAGCGCTGTTCTGGCCCAGGGACGCCGACAGATCATAAGCACCAGCCGTGACCGGCACACCGCCCAGGATGACAGGCTCCATGTTCAGCTTATTGTCCTTGCCGCTCTGGGTATTGGCCTTCTTGGAGGCCGAGGTCGACTCGGCCAGCTCTATGGTGATGATGTCACCCACCCTGTGCGCCTTGATGTCCGAATAGATGCTGTTGGCCTGATCCGGTTGAAAAATGGCACCGGTCGGTCTGACGGAGACAGACTCCGATTCCCCGTATACAGGGGAAAACTCGGGGTCATCCGGCTTGGCTGTGTTGAGGGTACTGCTGCAGCCACCCAGCGCCACCAGCCCCAGCATCCATATGGTTTTCATCATGCACCTCCTACCGATGTGCGCGAGACCAAACATGAGTTCATGGTGTCCACCACCCACTTACGTACGCTGGATCAGGAAGGACATCATGCCGTCCACCGCCGAGAGAACCTTGGAGTTCATCTCGTAGACCCGCTGGGCCTGGATCAGGTTGACCAGCTCTTCGGTCACGTTGACGTTGGACGTTTCCAGCATGCCCTGCTTGATGA
>NZ_CAWNYS010000210.1:0-8851 GCF_963878295.1 Aeromonas sp. HMWF014
AACTCCACCTCTGTGCTGCTAAAACTCTCGGGTGAATATTGAAAGCTCCACTCTGTGCCGGGGTTGCGCGCGGCATGGTCGCGCACCCAACGCGCACCCTGCACGGCGATGGCCTTGACCCCGTCGCGCCCTGCATTGAACACATAGTTGCGCTGGGTCGGGTTGACCGAGTTGTAGACGTGGACGATGGCGCGTTTGGCCCCCTTGAGCGAGTCGAAGGTACGGACAATGAGATCCTCACGGGCCTGCACCAGCACCTGTATGGTGACATCGTCCGGAATGAGATTGCGCTCGATAAGCTCGCGCACGAAGTCGAAATCAGGCTGGGAAGCGGCAGGAAACCCCACCTCGATGTGTTTGAAGCCCACATGGACCATCAACGCCCACATTTGCAGCTTCTGGGCCACCGTCATCGGTTCGACCAGCGCCTGATTGCCATCGCGCAAGTCCACAGCGCACCAGCGCGGCGCACGCGTCATCACTCGGTTGGGCCATTGACGGTCCGCCAGCGCGATCACGGGGGCGGGGCGGTATTTGCGATGATCGAAGCTCATATTCAGATTCCCTTGGCTGATGTCCTTGAGGCGCAGCGCCGTTGCGGGCAATGAAGGTGAGCAACGACGCGACTGGGCAGGCAAGCTGACGGGGTAAGGAGGGGGAAGCGGGCTTGCGTGGTAACGCTGGCCCTGACGGTTGCGTGGGTGGTAACCCCACAACCGGTTTCCTGTGGTCCCTATGGATAAAGGGGCCGGCCTCGGCTGCCGGATAAGCAACTGGCCCTGATCCTCGCACCCCGCGGTTGCAGGCGCAGACGACCTTGTTTGATGAGAAATCAGTATATAGAGGTGGGCCGGGCGAGTGATTGCAAAGATTACAAACCAGAGCCGCCAATGCGCAATCATTATCACTTTTATGCTGTTAATAGGGTGTATATCACCCTCCGATGACCATATCCCCTCTCCCATGCGCACCTTTCCCCCATGACGGAGGCTGGTCAGAGCCGCCAAAAAAACAGAAACCCCGCCATCGCTGGCGGGGTTTTTCAGGGTGCGCGTGTGTTGTGCAACGAGGAGCAGGAAGATTCCCCTGCCCTTTATTGCGCAATCCTTAGCGGTTCTTCACCTTCTGGTGCAGCTCCTGCACCGAGTTGACGTTGGCGGTGGCATCCATGCTGATGGCCATGCAGGTGGCAAACGCCTCATTCATGGTGGTGGTATAAGCCACTTTGTTCTGCAAGGCGGCGCGGCGCAACTGCTTGGAGTCCTGGATCGCCACCCGCCCTTCGGCGGTGTTGACGATGTAGGTGTACTCGCCATTCTTGATGCGATCCAGAATGTGCGGGCGACCCTCGTGCACCTTGTTGACCAGACGCGGGTTGATGCTCGCTTCCCCCAGCGCCACTGCGGTGCCGTGGGTGGCATCGAGCTCGTAGCCCAGCTCCAGCAGCTTGGCGGCCAAATCCACAACCTGCGCCTTGTCGCTGTGGCGTACCGACAACAGAGCACGGCCCTCTTTCGGCACGGCGTGGCTGGCACCCAGCTGGGCCTTGGCATAGGCCTCGGCAAAGCTGCTGCCCACCCCCATCACTTCACCGGTAGAGCGCATCTCTGGCCCCAGCAACGGGTCAACCCCCGGGAACTTGGCGAAGGGCAGTACCACCTCTTTCACCGAGTAGTAAGGCGGGATGATCTCCTTGGTGAAGCCCTGGCTCTGCAGCGACTGACCGGCCATGACGCGGGCGGCAATCTTGGCCAGCGGGGCACCGGTCGCCTTGGAGACAAACGGCACGGTACGGGCGGCACGCGGGTTCACTTCGATGAGGTAGATGTCATTACCTTTAACCGCGAACTGCACGTTCATCAGGCCGACCACACCGAGCTCCAGTGCCAGTTTGCGCACCTGCTCGCGGATCTCGTCCTGAATTTTCTTGGACAAGGTGTAGGGCGGCAGGGAGCAACCGGAGTCACCGGAGTGGATACCGGCCTGCTCGATATGCTCCATGATGCCGCCGATGACCACGTCCACGCCGTCACAGATGGCATCCACGTCCAGCTCGGTGGCATCGTCCAGGAAGCGGTCCAGCAGCACCGGCGATTCGTTGGAAACGCTCACCGCCTCGGCGAAGTAGCGACGCAGGTCGGTCTCGTCATAGACGATCTCCATGGCGCGGCCACCCAGTACGTAAGAGGGACGAACCACCAGCGGATAGGTGATCCGCTCGGCGGTCAGCACCGCCTGCTCCAACGCGGTGACGGTGCCGTTTTCCGGCTGCTTGAGGCCGAGGCGCTCAACGGCAGACTGGAAGCGCTCGCGGTCTTCGGCGCGGTCGATGGCATCCGGGCTGGTACCGATAATCGGCACGCCGTTGGCTTCGAGTGCTCGGGCCAGTTTCAGCGGGGTCTGGCCACCGTACTGGACGATCACGCCCTTGGGCTTCTCGATGCGCACGATTTCCAGCACATCTTCCAGGGTCACCGGCTCGAAGTAGAGGCGATCCGAGGTGTCGTAATCGGTGGAGACGGTCTCCGGGTTGCAGTTGACCATGATGGTCTCGTAACCGTCTTCGCGCAGGGCCAGCGCCGCATGCACGCAGCAGTAGTCGAACTCGATACCCTGACCGATACGGTTCGGGCCGCCGCCGATGATCATGATCTTGTCACGATTGGTCGGGGCCGCCTCGCACTCCTCGTCATAGCTCGAGTACATGTAGGCGGTGTTGGTGGCGAACTCGGCCGCGCAGGTATCGACCCGCTTGTAGATTGGGAAGATGTTGTGGCGGGCACGCAGTTTGCGAACCTCGGCCTCGGCCACGCCGAGGATCTTGGCCAGACGGGCGTCGGCAAAGCCCTTGCGCTTCAGCGCGCGCAGGAAGTCGGCATCGAGACCGGCCATGCCGCGCTCTTTCACCTGCTCTTCCAGCTTGATGAGATCTTCTATCTGCACCAGGAACCAGGGGTCAATCTTGGTCAGCTTGAAGATACCATCCATGGAGAGACCGGCGCGGAACGCATCGGCGATGTACCAGATCCGGTCGCAGCCAGCGTCCTGCAGCTCGTGACGGATACGGGTCAGGGAGTCCGGAGCATTGAGGTCAACCATGGGGTCGAAGCCGGTCTTGCCGGTCTCGAGGCTGCGCAGCGCCTTGTGCAGTGACTCCTGGAAGTTACGGCCAATGGCCATCACTTCACCGACCGACTTCATCTGGGTAGTGAGGCGGTCGTTGGCACCGGCGAACTTTTCAAAGTTGAAGCGCGGCACCTTGGTGACCACGTAGTCGATGGCCGGCTCGAAGGAGGCCGGAGTGCGACCACCTGTGATGTCGTTCATCAGCTCGTCCAGGGTGTAACCGATGGCGAGCTTGGCGGCGATCTTGGCGATGGGGAAACCGGTAGCCTTGGAGGCCAGCGCAGAGGAGCGCGACACCCGCGGGTTCATCTCGATGATGACCATGCGGCCATCTTTCGGGTTGATACCGAACTGGACGTTGGAGCCACCTGTCTCGACCCCGATCTCGCGCAGTATCGCCATGGAGGCGTTGCGCATGATCTGGAACTCCTTGTCGGTCAGCGTCTGGGCTGGCGCGACCGTGATGGAGTCACCTGTGTGGATGCCCATGGGGTCGAAGTTTTCGATGGTGCAGACGATGATGCAGTTGTCGTTGCGATCCCGCACCACTTCCATCTCGTACTCTTTCCAGCCAATCAGCGACTCATCGATGAGCAGCTCTTTGGTCGGCGACAAGTCCAGACCGCGCTCGCAGATCTCGACGAACTCTTCGGTGTTGTAGGCGATGCCACCGCCCGAGCCACCCATGGTAAAGGAGGGACGGATGATGCAGGGGAAGCCGACCATCTGCTGCACGCCCCACGCCTCTTCCATGTTGTGGGCGATACCGGCGCGCGGACACTCCAGACCAATGCTCTTCATGGCGATGTCAAAGCGACGGCGATCTTCGGCCTTGTCGATGGCATCGGCGGTTGCACCGATCATCTCGACACCGAACTCGGCCAGCACACCGTGTTTTTCCAGATCCAGCGCGCAGTTCAGTGCTGTCTGGCCGCCCATGGTGGGCAGCACGGCATCCGGGCGCTCTTTCTTGATGATCTCGCGTACCACTTCCCAGGTGATGGGCTCGATGTAGGTGGCGTCCGCCATCTCCGGATCGGTCATGATGGTGGCCGGGTTGGAGTTCACCAGAATGACGCGGTAGCCCTCCTCGCGCAGGGCTTTGCAGGCCTGGGCGCCGGAGTAGTCAAATTCGCAGGCCTGGCCGATAACAATGGGGCCGGCGCCGAGGATCAGGATGCTCTGTAGGTCGTTACGTTTTGGCATGGCTTCTCTTTTCCTCTTAAGCGCGATACTGCTTGATCAATTCAATAAAGTGGTCGAACAGACCGGCACAGTCGTGCGGGCCCGGGCTCGCTTCGGGGTGACCCTGGAAGCTGAAGGCCGGACGGTCGGTGCGGTGAATACCTTGCAGGGATCCGTCAAACAGGGAGACGTGAGTGGCGCGCAGGCAGTCTGGCAGGGAGCTCTCGTCCACGGCAAAACCGTGGTTCTGGGCGGTGATCATCACTGTGTTGTCATCGAGGCTCTTGACCGGGTGGTTGGCACCGTGGTGGCCAAACTTCATCTTGACGGTCTTGGCACCGGAGGCCAGACCCAGCAGCTGGTGACCCAGGCAGATACCGAACACCGGGGTATTGGTGCCGAGGAAGGTCTTGATGGCCTCGATGGCGTAGTCGCACGGCTCGGGGTCACCGGGGCCGTTGGAGAGGAAGATGCCATCGGGATTCATCGCCAGCACCTCGGCGGCCGGGGTCTTGGCCGGCACCACTGTCAGACGGCAGCCACGATCCACCAGCATGCGCAGGATGTTGCGCTTGACGCCAAAGTCATAGGCCACCACGTGGTATTTGAGTTCATCGGCCGCCGGGGTGACATGCCCCTTGCCAAGCTGCCAGCTCCCTTCGGTCCAGGCGTAGGCTTCGCTAACCGTCACTTCCTTGGCCAGATCCATCCCCTTGAGACCAGGGAAGGCGCGGGCCTGTTCGAGGGCCTTCTCTGCACCGAGCAGACCGTCATCTACCTGTTTACCGGCCAGAATGCAGCCAGCCTGGGCGCCTTTCTCGCGCAGGATACGGGTCAGTTTGCGGGTGTCGATGTCGGCGATGCCAACGATGTTGTGAGACTTGAGGTAATCGGAGAGGGATTGCTGATTGCGGAAATTGGAGGCAAGTATCGGAAGGTCCCGGATGATCAATCCCTGAGCGTGGATTTGACTGGACTCTTCATCTTCGCTGTTGGTGCCGGTGTTGCCTATATGGGGGTAAGTGAGGGTGACTATCTGACGGGAATAAGAGGGATCGGTGAGGATTTCCTGATAGCCCGTCATCGACGTATTGAAAACCACTTCACCAACGGAACATCCCTCGGCGCCTATCGACACGCCTTTGAACACAGTTCCATCTTCCAGCACTAGCAATGCAGTGTGATTCAAGACAACCTCCAGTTATTTAGCTTTAAATTCAGCAATTTACCTGGGTGTTGCGGGTCCGGACCCTGTGTAAAACAGGGCTCAAACCCGGCAGATTTCTGGCAAATTGGGCGCATTCTACTTAAAAACGATCGCATTTCAACGTCTTTTCTCGTTTTAAATGCATCTAAATTCAATAAAAAAGCAACATTACCCATTATCTATGCACTATGTCGCTTTGCAACCCCCTCCACCAAAAGAAAAGGCAAAACCTGATGCAAAAGGGAGCGTTCATGCCACTCAACTCACAAAAATCAAACATTAACCCTTAAAAAACAACGAATTAAAATTCACAAAAAAAATTAATATCGAGTTAAAATAGCTTTTTATTGCCAATTCAGTGGCAATAAAAAGTGTAAAACGTTTTTCTCGTTTTGAATTTTTAGTCTTTTTCATGTCATGTAAAAAATGCGGACACATGGGGCATTGAGGCTCAATCCCATTACCCTTTGATGACATTTGGGCAATGAGCGGATGGGATGGATTGGGTAAAGAAGCAGTTTAGGCCCTTTCACATACAAAACAGGATGTAAGTGCCATTTATACAAAAACAGATGAAAAACCCCGGCGAACCGGGGTTTGGCAACACTGTCAGGAGGAACCATTGCAGTCCACCTGCCGCCACCTTGGCCACTCACTTGAGGTCGAGCACATCCTGCATGTCGTAGAGACCGGCGCTCTGCTGGCCCAGCCACTTGCCGGCCCGCACGGCCCCATTGGCAAAGGTGAGACGACTGGAAGCCTTGTGACTGATCTCCACCCGCTCGCCGATGTCGGCAAACATGACGGTGTGCTCCCCCACCAGATCGCCGGCGCGAATGGTGGCAAAGCCGATGGTGTTGCGATCCCGCTCACCGGTGATCCCTTCGCGGCCATAAACGGCGCACTCTTTCAAGTCACGTCCGAGCGTCTTGGCCACCACTTCCCCCATGGAGAGCGCAGTGCCGGACGGTGCATCCACCTTGTGCCTGTGGTGACCTTCGATGATCTCGATGTCGGTGTAATCCCCCATCACCTTGGCCGCCTGCTCCAGCAGCTTGAACACCAGGTTGACGCCGACCGAGTAGTTGGAGGCGAAGACGATGCCGATCTGCTTGCCAGCCTCTTGCAGGGCCGCCTTGCCCGCATCGTCAAAGCCGGTGGTGCCGATCACCATCTGCTTCTGATGAGCCAGTGCAAACGCCAGGTTGGCCAGGGTCACCTCGGGACGGGTGAAGTCGATGATGAGATCAAACTCATCCCGCACCTTGTCCAGGCTGTCGCTGATCACCACCCCCAGGGTGCCCAGACCATTGAGCTCACCGGCATCGAGACCGATCACGGCAGAGCCAGGTCGCTCCAGCGCTGCCCCGACCACCACGCCCTCGGCGTTGGTGATGGCTTCCAGCAGCACCTTGCCCATACGACCATTACAGCCCATCACGGCCACACGGATCGGATTGTCCATCTCCACCCTCTCATCTGTTTATTATGGAAAGAGACCGTTTTACCAGCCTGCGCCCGCTTTGAAAAGCCGTGAGACACGCTCTTTGGTTCGGGCTCGACAGTACACCGCTCAACATGGCTGATGCACAGGCTTGCCACTCCCCCCATAGACTGACGGTTTGAGGTTTGCTAGATACAGCACCATATGATAGGTTTCCGCCGATGAATGAAAGAGCCAAAAGACGCCGATTTCGCCAGGAGATAAACATATGAATGCGGCATTGCTGCTTGTACTGGGCCTGCTGTCGCTCGGCCTTGTCACCCTTGTGGCGGCGCTGCTGTTTGGCGGGCCGAGCCCGGCGCCGGAGATGGCCAGTATCAACGATCCCTTCAAACACATTGATTGGCGCAACATCCCCTCATCTTCCAGATACAAGGCCCGAGACGGCACCGAGCTCGCCTACCGGCACTACGCCTCCGCAGGCAACCATATCAGGGGCAGCGTGGTACTTGTTCATGGATCCTCGGCCAATGGCCAGAGCATGCACAAGATGGCAAGTGCCTTCGCGCAAGCGGGATACGACGCCTACACCCTCGATATCCGCGGCCATGGCGAGTCGGGCCAGAGAGGCACGATAGCCTACATAGGCCAACTGGAAGACGATCTGGAAGATTTCGCCGCAGCAGTGGCCCCGAGCAAACCCGCCACCCTCGCAGGCTTCTCGTCCGGCGGTGGCTTTGTGCTGCGCGTCGCCGGTGGCTCACGGCAAACCCTGTTCGACAACTATCTGCTCCTCTCCCCCTATCTCGGCCCCACGGCCGCCAACTACCGACCAAACAGCGGCGGCTGGGTGAGTGTCGGCATTCCTCGCCTAATTGCCCTGAGCATCCTCAACGGTTTCCATATTTCCGCACTCAACCATCTGACGGTGCTGAACTTTGCGCTCAATGACGAAGCGAAAGCTCTCCTGACCCCCTCCTACTCATTCAACCTCGCCGCGAACTTCCAGCCAGAGCGCGACTATCAACAGAATTTGCGCAATGTACAGCGCCCCTGCGCCGTGATCGCGGGCACCGATGACGAAACGTTTAAAACCGACCAACTGGAACCCGAGTTAAGAGCACTCGGCATTCCATGGCCCGTCACCCTGGTGCCGGGTATCAGCCACATTCCCCTGACTCTCGATAGCCACGCCCTGGCTGCAGCCGTTCAAGCTGTGGGGGAAATGGCGCAGTAACAGCGCCACCCTGACCGAATATCAGCGCCGCCTTGTGGTCTGTAGATGCCAGTGCAACGCTCGCTATACTCTGCAGGCGGCGTTAAAGCCCAATCCCAAACGCACAGAGCGTCCGGATATCCAGTACCACCACATGCCCCGTCAGCCACATCCCATGTCAGTGAAAAATGCGCAGATAACCCGCCCCATGATGCCGAACAATTAACAGAATTAATTAATTTATCCGAACATACTTTTGATATTTTAATGAATGCAGAACTGATCAATAAAAACACCTATCCGTCTGGACGTCTATCTTGACCGGATGACCCCGACTCACTATTGTAAGCGCCCCATAGCGGCAGGATGCCCGCCAGGCTCACCCCGTATCAGGGCTGACTGCGACAGGGAGGTCATGTTCAACCACAGAGGAACACATGATCCAGACCCAACCCAGTGCCAGAGCCCTGCTGCCTCTTCTGGTCTTTCTCGCGCTCTTTATCGGTACCGGCACCTGGCTCACCCTGCAGGGGGTCGAGTTCGCCTTCTACCAGTTGCCCGCCCCCGTAGCTGCCCTGCCCGCCGTCATACTGGCGCTGATGCTGGGAAGAGAGGGGTTCAACAAGAATCTGGAGACCTTCTTCAAGGGGGTCGGTGACAGCAACATCATGGC
>NZ_CAWNYS010000211.1:0-3463 GCF_963878295.1 Aeromonas sp. HMWF014
AGGCCATCCCCCCCGTTTCTTCGCCACTCTGACCAGTCTTGGTTATGAGCTTCAGCAGAGCGTCGGTTATGCGGATCATCAAGCGTTTGAGCGGGATGAATTGCTCGCCCGCTTCGGCGAGCGGGCGCTGTTGATGACCGAAAAAGACGCGGTCAAGTGTCGGGGATTTGCGCTGGAAAACTGGTGGTATCTGCCGGTCAGTGCCGAGTTGCCTGCCTCTTTGCTCGACAGTCTGTTGCAGAAATTGAATCTGGCAAGGGCGCCCGCTGCCGGCTCTGAACACTGAAGGGTGGCATGACCCGGCATGCTGGCTTGTCCGGCATCATGGCACGTTCGACAGAGTGGAAGGAGCCGCGAGTTGGCTCACGTTTTTAGACTATTAATGGCTCGACATCATAGCGTGCCCGGCATCCTGGCCCGCTCGAGATAGTCGCTTGCTCGACATCGTTGAAGGAGTTTCGTTTTGGCACTGGATATCAAATTGCTCGACATCATCGCCTGCCCGGTTTGCAAGGGAAAGCTGCACTACAACAAGGCAGTACACGAGCTGGTCTGCCGTTTCGACAAGCTGGCCTATCCGCTGGAGGAGGGGATCCCTGTGCTGCTGGAGAATCGCGCCCGTCATCTTAATAGCGACGAGATGCCGTCATGAGTTTCGTGGTGATCATTCCTGCCCGCTACGCCTCCACCCGCTTGCCGGGCAAGCCGCTGGCAGACATCCATGGCAAGCCCATGGTGCAGCACGTGGTGGAAAAGGCCCTGCAATCCGGTGCGGATCGGGTGATCGTCGCCACCGATGACGAGCGGGTAGGCAGCGCGCTGGCCTCCTGCGCCGCGCTCGCAGGCTTTGAGGTGTGCATGACCTCGCAGGATCACCAGTCCGGCACCGAGCGTCTGGCAGAAGTGTGCCGCCACTACGGCTTTGCCAGCGATACCATCATCGTCAATGTGCAGGGGGATGAGCCGCTCATTCCGCCAGCCATCATACGTCAGGTGGCCGATAACCTGGCCGCGGCGACGGCACCCATGGCTACCCTCTCTGTGCCCATCGAGGATGCGGAGGAGGCGTTCAATCCCAACGCGGTCAAGGTCGTGACTGACAAGGATGGCTACGCCCTCTACTTCAGTCGCGCTTGCATTCCCTGGGACAGGGATCGCTTTGCTGCCAGTGATCGCGCTGTTGGGCGCCACGAGCAGATTGGCGGCCACTATCAGCGTCATATCGGCATCTACGCCTATCGCGCCGGATTTATCCAGCGCTATGTGGACTGGGCACCGAGCGTGCTGGAGCAGGTTGAGGCGCTGGAGCAGCTGCGGGTGCTCTGGTACGGGGAGAAGATCCACGTGGCCCAGGCGCTGCAAGCACCGCCGGTTGGGGTGGATACCCAGGCCGATCTGGACAAGGTGCGTGCGCTGCTGGCGAACTGATGCCAGCACCACCGATGTGACTCTGAACGGTGCCTGCGGGCGCCGTTTTTTGTGTTGAATCCTTACATAATTATTTGATTACAAACGTCATTTATGAGCACTTTCAAACTTTTCCCGCCCATGGTTTGCCAAACCAGCGAGTTTGGTTATGATGCAAGACGCCGTGTTAACCCTAACTGGCATATAACGAGATAAAAAACGGGGTGTTTGGGTGATAAATGTATTCCTGGTCGATGATCATGAGTTGGTGCGTACAGGGATAAGACGCATTTTGGAAGATGTCCGCGGGATCAAGGTGGTGGGCGAGGTGCAGAGCGGGGAAGCAGCAGTTACCTTCTGTCGTCAGCACCATCCAGACGTGATCCTGATGGACATGAACATGCCGGGCATCGGCGGCCTGGAGGCGACCCGCAAGATACTGCGGATCCGGCCCGATGTGCGCATCATAGTGCTGACCATTCATTCAGAAAATCCGTTTCCCACCAAGGTGATGCAGGCGGGTGCCGCCGGTTATCTCACCAAGGGCGCCGCCCCGGACGAGATGATCCACGCCATTCGCTTGGTGCACTCGGGCCAGCGTTACATCTCCCCGGAGATCGCCCAGCAGATGGCCCTCAGCCAGTTTGCGTCGGCGGATGAAAATCCCTTCAAGTCCCTCTCCGAGCGCGAGCTGCAGATCATGATGATGATCACCAAGGGCCAGAAGGTGACCGACATCTCCGAGCAGCTGAACCTGAGCCCGAAGACGGTCAACAGCTACCGTTACCGCCTGTTCAGCAAGCTCAACATCAACGGTGATGTGGAGCTGACCCATCTGGCCATTCGCTATGGCATGCTGGACGCCGACACCCTGTAAGCGGGGGGCGGGGAGTCAAAAAGGCGGCGGGTGCCGCCTTTTTGCATTTCGCTGGCCTGGCGCAGTATGCTCTCCCCGTTGATGTTGATCTCTATCGTTTTCGCCCCTTTGTGTTGAGCCGAGTAGCTGATGACCCTTTCTCCCGAGCCCCTTTTTGACAGCAAGGCCTTTCTGAGTGCCGTGACTCACCAGAGCGGTGTCTACCGCATGTATGACAGCGGTGGCACCGTCATCTATGTGGGCAAGGCCAAGGATCTGAAAAAACGGCTCGCCTCCTACTTTCGCACCCGGGTCGACAGCATCAAGACCCACACCCTGGTACGCCAGATCGCCGATATCCAGGTGATGGTGACCCACACGGAGACAGAGGCGCTGATCCTCGAGCACAACCTCATCAAGCAGTACCAGCCGCGCTACAACGTGCTGCTGCGGGACGATAAATCCTACCCCTGGATCATTATCACAGGGCACCAGCACCCCCGCATCGGCGTCCATCGCGGCGCCCGCAAGGTGAGGGGGGAGTACTTCGGCCCTTACCCATCGGGCGGCGCCGTGCGCGAAAGCCTGCATTTGATGCAGAAGATCTTCCCGGTGCGCCAGTGTGAGGATGCTGTCTATGCCAACCGTACCCGTCCCTGCCTGCTCTATCAGCTCAAACGCTGCGCTGGCCCTTGCGTGGCGGGGCTGGTGAGCGAGGCGGAATATGCCCAGCAGGTGGAGCTGGCCAAGCTGTTTCTGGCGGGTAAAAATCAGCAGGTGATAGGGGAGCTGGTGGGCAAGATGGAGTCCGCCAGCGGCGATTTGCGCTTCGAGGATGCGGCTCGCTACCGGGATCAGATCCAGGCGCTGCGCCGGGTGACCGAGCAGCAGTCGGTGAGTGGCAACGTGCTCGATGAACTGGATGTGGTGGGGGTGGCATTTGAGCAAGGCGCGGCCTGTATCCATGTGCTCTTCATTCGTCAGGGCAAGGTGCTCGGCTCGCGTAGCTATTTCCCCAAGGTGCCGAGCGATACGCCCCTCGAGGAGGTGGTGCAATCCTTCCTGCTGCAGTTCTATCTGTCGGGGCAGGGGGGCAGGCAGATCCCGAGCGAGGTGCTGCTGGACGTGGCTCTCGAGGACGAAAGCGTGATTGCCGAGACCCTGAGCCAGACCGCCGGTTACAAGGTGCGGGTGGTGAGC
>NZ_CAWNYS010000212.1:0-3012 GCF_963878295.1 Aeromonas sp. HMWF014
AGCCGTTCGATATAGCTCCACTTCTCCTGCGGCAAGCCGTTGTTTTGCGTCTTGGGCTTGTTGGCCTTGACCTGTTCTTCAATGGTGGGGGCATCGCTACCCTTGCCGTTGATCATGTAGAGGAAGCCACCAAAGCCTGCCAGCAGTGCCACGACCAGCAGGATTGGAATAACAGGAAAGCGGCGAGGGGCCGCTTTCTTGGTATTGCGGCCACCCGCCCGACGTCGCGGGCGGCTGCCGACATAATCTCGGGTTGCCATCTATTACATGCGCTCCAGGGTATGGATACCCAGCACGCCCAGACCCAGTTTCAGGACCTTGGCGGTGGCGGCGCACAGCAGCAGACGGCTCTGACGGCTTGCTTCGTCCACGCCATCCTTGTTGATCGGGCAGGCTTCATAGAAGGTCATGAAGTTGCCGGACAGCTCGTAAAGGTAGGTACAGAGCAGGTGTGGCATGCCTTTGTCTGCCACGCCGTTGACCGCGTCGGAGAACTGGATCAGTTTCTGGGCCAGGGTCTCTTCGGCTTCCTCGTTCAGGGTCACAGTGCCGGTCAAGGTCTCGGCATTGACGCCGGCCTTGCGGAAGATGGACTGGATACGGGTGTAAGCGTACTGCAGGTAAGGGGCCGTGTTGCCTTCGAACGACAGCATCATGTCCCAGTCGAAGATGTAGTCTGTGGTGCGGTTCTTGGAGAGATCCGCATACTTGACCGCACCCATGGCGATGGCGTGTACCACTTCGGCCTTCTCTGCGGCGGAGAGGTCACTGTTGCGGTTCTCCAGCAGGGCGCTCGCGCGCTCCTCGGCTTCGTTGAGCAGATCGACCAGCTTGACGGTGCCACCGGAGCGAGTCTTGTAGGGACGGCCATCTTTGCCCAGCATCATGCCGAAGGCGTGGTGCTCAAGGGGGACGGATTCCGGCACATAGCCCGCCTTGCGGGTGATGGTCCAGGCCTGCATCAGGTGCTGGTGCTGACGGGAGTCGATGAAGTACATGACGCGGTCGGCGCCCAGGGTCTCGTAACGATACTTGGCACAGGCGATGTCGGTAGTGGTGTAGAGGAAACCGCCATCGCTCTTCTGGATGATGACGCCCATGGGCTCGCCATCCTTGTTCTTGAACTCGTCCAGGAACACCACGGTCGCCCCTTCGCTCTCGACCGCCAGCCCCTTGGCTTTCAGGTCCTCCACGATTTGCGGCAGCATGTCGTTGTACATGGACTCGCCCATGATGTCCTTGTTGGTCAGGGAGACATTCAGGCGGTCGTAGTTGATCTGGTTCTGTTCCATGGTCATGTCGACCAGCTTCTTCCACATGGTGCGGCAGTACTCATCGCCGCCCTGCAGCTTGACCACGTAGTTACGGGCACGCTCGGCGAAGGCTTCGTCTTCGTCGTAGCAACGCTTGGCCTGGGTGTAGAAGGCTTCGAGATCCTTGAGCGCCATGTCGCTGGCATGCTCGTTGGCCATCTTCTCCAGATAGGCGATCAGCATACCGAACTGGGTACCCCAGTCACCGATGTGGTTGGCGCGCACTACCTTGTGGCCGAGGAATTCCAGGGCTCGGGCGGCGACGTCGCCGAGCACTGTGCTGCGGATGTGGTGCACCGCCATCTCTTTGGCCACGTTCGGCGCCGAGTAATCCACCACCACGGTCTGCGGGCTGGGCAGTTTCACGTTGGCGTTGGCGCTGGTCACCATGGCCTCGACCTGACCGGCCAGCCAGCGCTGGTCGAAGAAGAAGTTGATGAAGCCGGGACCGGCGATCTCGACCTTGGCGATCAGGTCGGAGGCAGGCAGATGCTCGATGATGGCAGCGGCCAGCTCACGGGGGTTCTTGCGGGCCGGTTTGGCCAGCAGCATGGCCAGGTTGGTGGCCAGGTCACCGTGAGCCTTCTCCTTGCATCGGTCTACTTGCACCCGGGCTTCCAGGTCCGCCGGCAACACGCCTGCTGACTTGAGATTGGCTACCGTTTGTTCAAGTAGATGATGAATATGCTCTTTCATAACTGACCACCGAGGTTGCGCGTCGAAAAATGACTGATATATAAGGGCGTGAATTTTACCCGCATCGGCCCGAGAAAACTATAGGGACGGCCCGCCAGAGTGGGTCGGGCGGATATTTCACTGCATTTGTCACCCGTATCCAGAATATTCAATGGAATAAATGGTGCTTATCCATTTCTACTGCATATCGAAGCGGCTTGTCCAGGCTATTTTCCCCTGATTGTTAAGGGTTTTTTTTATTCCAACTCGGTCTGAATGATCTGCCCTTCCACGACGGTCGTATCCACAGGTATCTTCCACAGAGGAATATTCTGATGAAACTGGCGCTGTTTCCCCTCTCGGCTCACCTGCTGCCCGGTGGCATCATGCCGCTGCGTATCTTCGAGCCCAGATACCAGCGCATGATCGCCGCGGCGGGAGATCAGGGCTTCGTGCTCTGCATGCTCGACCCCCGTCAGCCTGATGCGCTGCGCAACATGTACCCCATCGCCACCCGGGTGCGGATCATCGATTTCGATCAACTGCCAGATGGTCTGCTGGGGATCACAGTGCTCGGCATTGAGCGAGTCAGGATCGCCGAGCTGTGGCAGGAGCCCGACGGGCTGAGGATCGGTGAGGTGGCGCTGCTGCCGCCCTGGCAGGCGGGTCGGCTCAATGCCGATCAGCACTCCCTGGCCAGGGCACTGCAGGATGTGTTCAATGACTACCCGGAATATGCGGCGCTCTACCATGATCCCGACTGGTACGATGCCAGCTGGGTGGCTCAGCGTTGGCTGGAGGTGCTACCCATTCCCGTAGAACAGAAGCAGTGGTTGCTGGCGGCGGAAGACAACCAGCCCGCACTCTCCCTGCTGAGCGGCCTGCTGGTTGCCAGCCATTGAGTGTATATTTTCGGCCCTGTCAGTGATCCTTTTTCCACACCCGGCGTAATGGTGATGACCACAACATTGAAGGCATGGCGCAATGGCATATACTGGCCAACCCCAATCGACTCAGCGCAGGA
>NZ_CAWNYS010000213.1:0-2171 GCF_963878295.1 Aeromonas sp. HMWF014
GCTTGGGGTTTTCCAGATAATCTCTGCCTACGTTGGGGAAGCCGATGAAATCCTTGAAGTTGTGATAGCGCCCGCCCGGCATGATGGCGTCGTAGGAGCTGATCTGCAGCTTGAGCTTCAGGAAGCTTATCATGGCGGCGGGCATCTCCCGCTCGTAGACGAAGCGTACCGGCATGGCGGTGAGGCGCTGCTTCAAACCGTCACTCATCTTGTCCACCAGACTGAGATCCAGCTGGTCGGAGAGATCATATTCGGCATCCCGGGTCAGTTTGACCGCATAGGCAGCTATCTCGTCGTAGTCGAAGAAGCCCTTGAAGATCTCGTCGAGACAGAAGCGGATGACGTTGTCCAGTATGATGATCTGCTTCTTGCGGCGAGTGCCTTCCGGCGGCAGCTGGAAGAAGCGGGGCAGATCGTCGGTCGGTACTTCCACCAGGGCGTACTGGATCACCTGGCCATTCTTCTTCATTTCTATGGCCAGATAGGTGTGCTCGTCCTTGAGGAACTTGACCGGGTTGACCTCCTTGTTGAGCAGGATCGGGATGATGTGGCGCAGCACCTTCTCCCTGAAAAAGACCCGCAGCCACTGTTGGATAGACTCGGAGATCTGGCTCTCGTTGACCAGAAAGATGTTGTGACGGGCCAGCGCTATCAACAGCTCCTTGTAGGTGTTGTCGAACGCTTCGCCGAGCGCCATCACTTTCTGCTGGATGGCGCGCAGCAACACCTTGGCATCGTCCTCGCCGCCGTGCACTTCGTTAATCAGGATGCGGCGCTTGACGTCCGACACCCGTACCTTGAAGAACTCATCCTGATTGGAGGAGAAGATCCCCAGGAAACGGACCCGCTCTATGAGGGGCACCGTCTTGTCCATTGCCTCTTGCAACACCCGTTCATTGAATGAGAGCCAGCTCAGCTCTTTCTCTTCATACTGCTTGTCGGTGCTCATGTGATGCCTCCGTGGTCAGGTCGCGTCTGCGCGGCAGTAATGGCGTGAAAATATGACAGGGTGATGACCATCCGCTCAGTCGGCGAACGCCTGGTCTATGTCGACCATCAGATCGTCGGAGAGCGACTCCAGCGCGGTGATCAGATCGTCGAGTTCGAGCTGGGGCGGCAGGGCCACCAGGGCATGGGCATAGAAGAGCGGGGCGCCGGAATGGGGAGCCGGTTCGCAACCCGTGGTGAGGTCGGACACGTTGATGTTGAGCTGGCGCAATATGCTGGCCATTTCACGGACGATACCGGGGCGGTCGTTGCCGGTCACCGTCATCATCACCTGATGGGGCGGTTCGGCGGTGGGCGTCCCTTCGGCAAAGCTGATGGTCAGACCCGGCAGCAGGGCCAGCGCTTCGCACAGGCTGCGATAGTGTTCATCGGGGACACAGACATGGAGGATACCGGCAAACTGTCCCGCCAGCTCGCTCATGGCGCTGCCCAGCCAGTTGCCCTGCTGCCGAGTGATGACATCCGCCAGACTTTCGACTATGCCGGGTTTGTCTGTGCCGATCACGGTCACGACCAATTGCTTTTGCATCCTGCTCTCCTTGGAATTGGGTTTCTGTAGCATTGTGCCTGCTGTGACAGGCCATATGAAGCCCTGCCCGGCGTAAACAGGGTGAAAAACGCAGATTCGGGAGGGGGCTATGTTTCAGCGCTGCCTGCCACTGGGCCCCTGTGGTAGAGTGATACCCCTCTTTTGTTTTGTGAACTGGATAGTGCGCTCATGAATACCCTTGTCGTATCGGGATTGGTGTTGTTGGTGCTGCTCCTGCTGGTGGTCTTCTGGACCCGAGGCAAGAAAGGCAAGCCGTTGCCCTATGATGTGCAGGAGACCCTGTTCAGTCCGGCCGAGCGCGCCTTCCTCGGTGTGCTGGATCTCGCGGTCGGTGACAAGGCCCGGGTGTTTGCCAAGGTGCGGGTGGCCGATGTACTGACCCCGGAGGCGGGTATGGGCAAGAGCAAGTGGCAGCAGGCGTTCAACAAGATCAGCGCCAAGCATCTGGATTACCTGCTCTGCCATCCGGCTGATCTCTCTTTTATTTGCGCCATCGAACTCGATGACAGTTCCCACCGCCAGCAGAAGCGCAGAGCCAGGGACAGCTTCCTCAAGGCCGCGTTCGACAGCGCCGGTTTGCCGCTGCTGCAAATCCCGGCAAGCAGCCACTATG
>NZ_CAWNYS010000214.1:0-1784 GCF_963878295.1 Aeromonas sp. HMWF014
CTCCATCACAGAGCACGAGGGGCGCATCATCCAGAGCCGCTCGGAAGAGTCGATCATCAAAGAGATCGAAGAGATCCGCGACAAGGTGCCGGGCTTTACCGGTGTCATCTCGGATCTCGGCGGCCCCACCGCCAACATGTACAAGCTGCGCTGCAAGAGCCCCAGGGCCGAGCAGACCTGTCGCCGCGCCTCCTGCGTCTGGCCGACCATCTGCCCGCACATGGATACCGACCATACCCCCACCATCAGCCTCTATCGCAAGGCGCGGGATGTGAAGGGGATCAAGAAAATCCTGATCGCCTCCGGGGTGCGTTACGACATAGCGGTGGAAGATCCCCGCTACATCCGCGAGCTGGCCAAGCACCACGTCGGCGGCTATCTGAAGATTGCCCCTGAACACACGGAAGAGGGCCCGCTCTCCAAGATGATGAAGCCGGGCATGGGCAGCTACTACAGCTTCAAGGAGCTGTTCGACAAGTATTCCAAAGAGGCGGGCAAGCAGCAGTACCTGATCCCCTACTTCATCTCGGCCCACCCGGGCACCACGGATGAAGACATGGTGAACATGGCGCTCTGGGTCAAGACCAACAGCTTCAAGCTCGATCAGGTGCAGAACTTCTACCCGTCGCCGCTCGCCAACGCCACCACCATGTATTACACCGAGAAAAACCCCCTCAACAAGGTGAGCCGCCAGGGCGGGGACGTGTTCGTGGTCAAGGGCGAGCGTCGCCGCCGTCTGCACAAGGCGCTGCTGCGCTATCATGATCCGGCCGGCTGGCCGATGATCCGCGAGGCGTTGCTGGAAATGGGCAAGGGCCACCTGATTGGTAACGGCCCCAACTGCCTGGTGCCGCCGGAAGGCCGTGGCGAAGCCAAGGCCGAGCGCAGTCGCAGCAAGGGGCTGAAACCGGCCCTGACGCGCCACAGCAACATCACTCACCAGCGTGGTAATGGGGCGGGCAACAAGGCGGCTGGCGGCAAGCCGGTGGGTTCCCAGTTGCAGAAAGGCGCGGGTAACAGCAAACCTGTCGCGCAGGGTGCAGGTCAGGGTAAACCGGTTGGCAAACCCGCCCATAATAAAGGCAAGGCCCCGACCCGCGCAGGTTCCGCCAAACCCGCGTCTCAAGGCGGCAAGGCTGCGGCTAAAGGGAATGGTGCCAAGCGACCGGCTCGGTGAGTTTGCTGATTGGAAAGCGATAGAAATAAAAAGGCGACCGGATGGTCGCCTTTTTATTTCTAAACTGTAATCAATGTCACGATGTACTGTAGCCAGCACCTGCATGAGATAAAGTATAAAAGTATGTAGTTATCTCTCGATAATATATATTATCCCAATGATATGTGGAAGCTAATGAGTGTCAATATTTAAGTAATGCAGCGAGAGAGCGTTTAAATGTACATTTAAAAAATTTAATATGACGTTTCGCTGCTGATTATTATCAGTAACACCTAGCAGTAAAATACTAACCAATACATCAACATAGCCAGTTTAATGTGTTCTGTTTTTTTTACGAGCAGATTTTTGCGATTTATTTTTCCTTTTTTTATTTTGTTTGAAACTGTCTTTTTTAGTGGTTTTTGATATATTGTCATAAGGTTTTAATTTTTTTGACAATATATATAATTGTAGTTTTCGAATGCTTCTGCTTTTATACTTGGAATTATTGTGCTAGGTAACATATTGGTATGGTATCTAGATGCAATCAATGGATGATTACCAATTTGGTGAACTCCCTTATCATCCATGGAAAATTGTGCCAACTGATTAAATATATCATCTGATA
>NZ_CAWNYS010000215.1:0-8467 GCF_963878295.1 Aeromonas sp. HMWF014
ATCTGGTGGTGGTGCCCGAAATGATCGGGCGCCACTTCTGCCGTTACTATCCGTTGCGGATGCACCAGCTCGACCCCGCCATCCCCATCATCTACCTGATGGCAGGGCACCCGCTCACCGCCCACGATGAGGCGATCGGCTGGTTCAAGAGCCTGTTGCACCAGCTGGTGTTCGACCTTTACGGCGAGGATGCGCTCGGTACGCCTGCTCAGCGGATGCTGGCGAAGTAGTCCAGCCCCATGGCGTTTTTCACCTCCGCCAACACCTCATCTGTGATGACGCGGGCCTGCTCGGTGCCCTGATAGAGCAGTGCCAGCAGCATCTTCTTGTCGGCGATGGCTGCGGCACGGCGCTCCCGCATCGGTGCGAGCAGGGTCTGCAGGCAGTCGTTGAGTACCTGTTTACAGCGCATGTCGCCCAGTCCGCCGCGCTGGTAGTGCGCCTTCATCTCGGCCACCAGCGCCTTGTCGGGGTGGAAGGCATCCAGATAGGCGAACACCGTATTCCCCTCCACCTGACCCGGATCGCTCACCTTGAGGTGGTTGGGGTCGGTATACATGGCGAACACTGCCTGTTTGACCTCTTCCGCCGACATGCCGAGTTCGATGGTGTTGCCGAGGGATTTGGACATCTTGGCCTTGCCGTCGATGCCGGGCAGGCGGCCGGTGTCGCTCAGGATCGGCTGGCACTCGGTCAGCACCTCTTTGCCAACTAACGTGTTGAAGCGGCGCACGATCTCGTTGGTCTGCTCCAGCATCGGCAGTTGATCTTCCCCTACCGGCACGTGGCTGGCACGAAAGGCGGTGATGTCGGCAGCCTGACTGACCGGATAGACCAGGAAACCGGCCGGCAGCGTGCGCTCGAACCCCTTCTGCTGGATCTCCGCCTTGACGGTGGGATTGCGCTCCAGCCGGGAGACGCTGACCAGATTGAGGTAGTAGCAGGTGAGTTCGGCGAGGGCGGGCAGGGCGCTCTGCAAACAGAAGGTGGTCTTGGCCGGGTCGAGGCCGACCGCCAGATAGTCGGCCATCACCTCCAGCACGTTGTCGGTCACCTTGGCCGGGTTGTGGCCGTTGTCGGTCAGCGCCTGCAAGTCGGCGATCATCACGAATTGACGGAAGTGGTGCTGGGCTTCGACGCGCTGGCGCAGGGAACCGACATAGTGGCCGATGTGCAGTTTGCCGGTGGGACGATCGCCAGTCAGGATAACGGGGTTGTGCATGTCACTCTCTCCAGTTGGGTGAGCCGGGAGGCGACAAAGGGATAAAAACAGTTGACCGCCTCTCGGCGGTCACGGTGTTTTCTTTGGGAAATCTAGAATAGAAACGCGGTGCCGCCTGTTTAGGAGCAGCACCACCAGTAGTTGTGATTGAATGCGGTCATGTTCATAGCAAATCAAACTACGCCGGTTTCATTACTTCTGCAAGGGGACGACCAGCAGATCGCACGGCACTGTATTCATCAGCTGACGGGCGCTGGAGGTGAGCAGACTCCAGAAACTCTGGCGATGGCCGCACACCAGCAGGTCGATCTCGTACTCCTTGACCGCCTGATTGACCCGCTCGCTCAGATCGCCGCAGATCACCAGCTTCTTCTCGATGGGGTAGTCCACCGAGGCCAGAAATGCCTCCAGCTTCTCTTTCGCTTCGGCGATCACCTGATCCTGCACGTTGTCGATGTCGATATCGATCATCTCGGTGTAGAGATCCTTGAGGTCCACATCGACATGGATAACCGACAGCTTGGCGCCGTTGGATCGGGCTCTGTCCACCGCCTTGTCGATCACCTTGCGGTTGTCTTCCGACAGGTCGATCGCGGCCAGTATGTGTTGGTAATAGGTTCCATTCATGGGAGTTCTCCTCACTGATCCTGAGTCCACTATACCAATGTCTGATGAAACTAAAATGGTGTATGCGGCACAGTTTCGGGATTTAGAAGAGTTTCTTATGGGGCTCTCTTTCAGTCGTAGACGAAAAATCGTCTATATATCGAACAGGAGTTTGAAGCAGGTCACACCCGTCGGCTTGCCCGCAAGGGGTGACGGGCATAGGATGTGCCCGTGCTTCGCAATGAACACAAAACAACAAAAAGCATCTGAATACCGCTTTGGGGAGCCTCGCGCTCCCTCTTGTTTTTCTGCTCCCTTCCTGCCGATATCCCGCCCGACATCAAGGTAATCCGTGGCTGCTTGGTTATGCTGTAGCCAGTTCCTTTGGAGAGCCCTTGATGATCATTCACCCGCAGATCCAGGGTTGCGTTGCCCGCAACTGTCACCCCATCGGCTGCCGCGCCGCCGTGTTGCAACAGATTGCCAGCGTCAGGGCGGCGGGCCGGTTCAACGGGCCCAAGCGGGTGCTGGTGCTGGGGGCCTCCTCCGGTTTCGGGCTGGCCTCGCGCATCGCGCTCACCTTCGGCGCCGGTGCCGATACCGTCGGCGTTTCGTTCGAGCGGGGCCCATCTGACAAGGGGCTCGGCAGCGCGGGCTGGTACAACAACATCTGGTTTCGCAAGGCGGCGGAGCAGGAGGGACGCATTGCCATCAACCTGATCGGTGATGCCTTCTCGGATCTCATGCGCCAGCAGGCCATCGACACCATATGCCAGCAGCTGGGGCAGGTGGATCTGGTGATCTACTCGCTGGCGAGCGGCATTCGGGTGCTGCCGGATGGCACTCAGGTGCGCTCCGTGCTCAAGACCACCGGCCAGCCGTTCAGCGGTTGGGGGCTGGATCTGGAGCAGGATACCCTGGTGCAGCAATCCCTGGCGCCTGCCACCCCGGAGGAGATCCGCGATACCGTCACCGTGATGGGCGGGGATGATTGGCTGCTCTGGATGAAGGCGTTGCAGCAGGCGGGTTGCCTTGCTGCCGGCGCCCGGACCGTGGCCTACTCCTATATCGGCCCCGAATCCACCTATCCCCTCTATCGGGATGGCACCATCGGCTATGCCAAGGAGCATCTGCACGCCACCGCCGAGACCATCAACCTGCAGCTAGCCGAGATCGGTGGTCACGCCTGGGTGTCGGTCTGCAAGGCGCTGGTGACCAAGGCGAGCGCCTACATTCCTGTGTTGCCCGTCTATCTGGGGCTGTTGATGGGGGTGATGAAGGAGCGTGGCGTGCATGAAGGCTGCATCGAGCAGATGCAGCGGCTGTTTGCCGCCAAGATGTACGGGCCCAATGGGGTGGTGGCCGATGGCAACCGGCTGATCCGGATGGATGACCACGAGCTGGACCCGGCCATTCAGGCCGCCGTCTCAACCCTCTGGTCCAAGGTGACGCCGGAGAATTTCCATGCCCTGGGGGATTTCGCCGGGCTGCGGCAGGATTTCATGCAGCTCAATGGTTTCGAGCTGCCGGGCGTGGATTACGGGGCACCGGTGGATCTGGCCTCGCTGACCGAGCTGGTGCCATGATCCAGATTGGGCCCTTGATCCATCTCTCCCGTTGATTCAGGCCACGCTGCTGGCCAGTTCATCCTGCGCTGAAGGGATCGCCGCCAATATGGTCTGGTTGCGGCCCTGGCGCTTGGCCTGATACATGGCCATGTCGGCCCGGTGAATAAGCTGGCCCAGCCTCTCGTCGGCCGGTGAGCGCCCGGCAACCCCTGTGCTGATGGTCATGCGGGGGTTGTCTAGCAGGGCAATCCGCTGGCGCAGCTGCTCGGCCAGATGCCAGCAATCCTCCGCCGGCAGCGGCACCGCCACCAGAAACTCCTCGCCTCCCCAACGCCCGACCAGTTGCAGGTCGGGTGCCCAGGATCTCAGCTCCCGCGCCAGCAGCTGGATCGCCCTGTCCCCTGCCTGATGACCATGGCGGTCGTTGATCTGCTTGAAGTGATCTATGTCGATGATGAGCAGGGTGAGCGGGCCCTCCTGCTGCCACCGGGTGGCCAGCCGTTCCAGCAGCGCACGACGGTTGGGCAGATCGGTCAGCTGATCGAAGGTAGCGAGCTTGTAGAGGTGGCGTGAACTGCGGTGCAGCCTGTGGGTGGTGATCCCCAGCAGCAGCAGGGCGCTGGCCAGCAGGCCGACCAGCACCAGCTGGTAGTTGCGGGCACTCTGTTGATGCAGCAGTTGCTTGCGCTGGCGTTCGTTCTCCTGTTGCAGTGCACGGTTGCTGGCCTCGCTGCGGGCCAGATCCATCTCGGCCTGGAAGGCGGCGGCATGCTGGCTCGGGGTCTGGTTGAAGTGCTGCTTGTAATCGTGCATGTAGTCGATCAGCGCTTGATAGGCCTCGGGATAACGCCCCTGATCGGCCAGCAATCTGGCTTGCAGCGCTTTGCTGCTGACACTGACGTGCCCGGTGCGATAGAGGGCGAGCCCGTTCAGGGTATGCCACCCGGAGTCCGGCATCTGGTGGTCGGTGACGGCTGGCTTGCGCTGGGTCAACAGGGCGAGAGCCTTATCCGGTTCCTCCATATCCTGCTGTGGGTGGGCATCAAGGCGCCGCAGATAGCCGACGGGATCGCGCACCGCCTGCCATTCAGCCTCTTCCTGCAAGGAGGGAGTGGCCTGCAACTGGGTTATCCAGAGCAGTGCCAGTGCCATTATGAATCTCATTGAATCCTTTCCCCGACCACTGGGGCCATCATAATGGCTGAATCCACCTACACCATGTTTCTTTGCTTCTCTATAACCGTATGGGGGGCAGGATGAGGTGCGAGCTGTCACAACTGAGCGCCTGGGCTGTCGTATCTGGTTGATTCGTGATGAAACAGTGGCGACAATCGTGACCAAATCACAGTGGAGAATCATCATGTTGGCCAAAGCCATGATCGAGAAGTTGAACGAGCAGATTAATCTTGAATTCTATTCCTCCAATCTCTACCTGCAGATGAGCGCCTGGTGCGAGGACAAGGGTTTCGAAGGGGCCGCCACCTTCCTGCGTAAGCACGCGGTCGAGGAGCGTCAGCACATGGAGCGCCTGTTCACCTACGTGAGCGAGACCGGTGCCATGCCGATGCTGGGCGCCATAGGTGCGCCTCCCCACGAGTTCAACTCGCTGGGTGACATCTTCCGCACCACCCTGGAGCACGAGTACCACATCACCAAGTGCATCAACGGCCTGGCCCATGTGGCGTTCACTACCCAGGACTACTCCACCTTCAACTTCCTGCAGTGGTACGTGGCCGAACAGCATGAAGAGGAGAAGCTGTTCAAGAGCATCGTCGACCGTCTGTCGCTGGTGGGTGAGGATGGCAAGGGTCTCTACTTCATCGACAAGGAGCTGGCCGAGCTGGCCAAGGGCGCCCCTGCCAGCGTCATGGATGGCAACGCCTGATAGTCGTGGACACTTAGTGTTCAGCCAGTACAATAACGGCCCCTCGTATCGGGGCCGTTTTCTATTGATGCTGCCATGAAACCACAGCGGTGGCTTCTGCTGGGTACAATGACGGTCTTTCGTATAACGGGGCCGTTTTCTATTGATGCTGCCATGAAACCGCTGCGGCGGCTTCTGCTGGGTACAATGACGGTCTTTCGTATAACGGGGCCGTTTTTCTTTGGATGAGTGAGTGATGATGAAGCAGGTTGATGTGGTGGTGATCGGGGCCGGTGCGGCCGGTTTGATGTGTGCGGCGCAGGCCGGCTATCGGGGCCGCTCCGTGCTGTTGCTCGACAACGCCAAGAAGCCGGGCCGCAAGATCCTTATCAGCGGGGGGGGTCGTTGCAACTTCACCAACCATCAGACCGGGCCCCACGCCTTCCTCTCGGGCAATCCCCACTTTTGCAAGTCGGCGTTGGCGCGTTATACCCAGCAGGATTTCATCGATCTGGTGGACCGGCACGGGGTCAACTACCACGAGAAGACGCTGGGCCAGCTGTTCTGTGACGAGAGCGCCAGGGAGATAGTCGACGTGCTGCTCACCGAGTGCGACTGGGCCGGGGTGACCCTGCAGTTCCAGACCGAGATCCTGAGCGTCAGCAAGTCCGATACCGGCTTTGTGCTCGCGACGAGCCAGGGGGAGATAAGCTGCCACTCGCTGGTGGTGGCCACGGGCGGCCTCTCCATGCCCAAGCTCGGTGCCACCCCGTATGGCTTCAAGCTGGCGGAGCAATTCGGCCTTGCTGTGCTGCCCACTCGCGCCGGTCTGGTGCCTTTTACCCTCCATCAGGCCGACAAGGAGGCCTTTGCCGATCTGGCCGGGGTCAGCCTGCCGGTGGCCGTGACCGCCGAAGATGGCACCCGCTTCAAGGAGGCCATGCTGTTCACCCACCGTGGCCTCTCCGGCCCCGCCATACTGCAAATCTCCTCGTTTTGGCTGGCGGGGGAGAAGATCCACCTCAACCTGTTGCCCGAGCTGGATATTGCGGCGGCCCTCAAGGCATGGGCGCAGGCCCATCCTGCGCAGGAGCTGAAGACAGTGCTGGGACGCGAGCTGCCCAAGCGCTTTGTCGACAAGCTGGTGGAGCTGGGCCAGCTGAATAACAAGCCCATGCGTCAGTACAACGAGCGGGAGCTGGAGGCCATCGCCACCCTGCTGGGGGATTGGCAGATCCTGCCGAACGGCACCGAAGGCTATCGCACTGCCGAGGTGACGCTGGGGGGCGTGGATACCAACGAGCTCTCTTCCAAGACCATGGCGGCGCGCAAGGTGCCCGGTCTCTACTTTATCGGCGAGGTGGTGGACGTGACCGGCTGGCTCGGTGGCTACAACTTCCAGTGGGCCTGGTCATCGGGTTGGGTGGCGGGGCAATACTGCTGATCGGAGCCTGTGCCCAGCGGGCAGAACGGGCAACGGGCTACCTTATACCCTTTGTTGAGTCAGGCGCGGCGGTTACCGCGGCGGCATGCGCCGTGCCATAAGGGCAAGGTGGGATGGACCGCCTGGCTGCTGACAATCCAGACCTGACTCTGGTGTTTAGCTGTCCCACTGTGAGGGGGAGGACACAAGCAGGCCATGTTCTTGACGCCTGTCCCGATTATGGTTAGATTTTACAACGGTTTGTTATTTTTAATAATGAATATGGTTGCTAATGACAATAATGGGTGATGAAAATGGGGGCGAGTAGCTATAATTTTCCATAGGATAGGTTTTCCTGAAAAAAGCAGCCTGCTTTGCTCAACCTTGGCGTTAGGGAGCGATATGAAATATATGAAAATGGCCGTTATTGCTATGATGGCGCTGGCCTTCGAATCTCAAGCCGAGTACTTAAGTGTGCCGACCTTGGCTACCGCCGATATCATTATTTCAGATCCGCAAAGTGTCAGCCACACTTTGGTGCCAGAGCGGGGCTTGCTTGCTGGCCAGTTAAATGAAGGAACACCCGTCGCTCTGGGGTATGTGCAGACGATACCTAAAGAAACATCGATAGCGTTAGCCTGGGCGTCGGGAACACCAGATAAGACGAATAGCCATATCATCACTTCGTTGGAAGACCAAAATAATACATTAACAGTCTCCTTCTTTAATCCTGATGCGGGGCAAACATTTTTAGTGGATAACGCGATAAATGCGTTCGTGCTATCGGCCCCTGAGCCAAAAAGTGATTGGCGCTACGTCGTGCGTGCGGCTCGCTCGCAAAGGGTAGCAGCAGGAACATACCAGCTTGTTATTAATGCCTATTTGTATGCATTATAACAATAGCTATATCGAGTATGTCGTTATCACATGTTAAGTCACCGTTCACGGGGGGCATGAAAAAAATAGACGCCCGTCTCTTTATCCCCCTTTGCCTGTTGCATGATCCCGTCCGTATTGCATGCTCATTGGCATGATAAAAAGCCATCCCTGATAGCCGGGGTGCCCGCCATCATATCCTGTCCCTGCTGGCCAACACGGTATTCACCCTTTATATGATCAGAGCGATATGACCAGCGTGATATGACCAGAGCACAGGCCACTGTGTATGTGCAGAGTAAGCGGTGGGATAGCCGCAGCCTGCGCTAACGACAATCCAGCCCCGCCAGCAGCCAGCCAGACGCCAAAACCCTCAATAAAAAATCGCGTGCATATCACCGCCTCTCGTTACCGTCGCTGCTGCGCCAGCGTGGGCACGCTTACCCCCCGCAAGTGCTTGCCAACCTGGCCTGCGCCTTGGCACAAGCAAGCGTACTGTGCCGCCATCCCTTAATTTAAATTTATCTTTATGATTTTAATGTGTTTTTTGTGAAAAAGCAGAGTGTCATACAGAGAGTGAACGTCTCTCTGAGCAGCTCACGGTTGCTGAATAAGGAAGAGATAAGATTGTTGCAGGGGGCATAAACAGGGGCCATGGCGTGCGATCACCAGCCGCTGGCGTCAGCGCGGGAGCTTCAAATGCGGGCATGGGGGCGACAAAGTGGCCTTGTTGTCGATGTGCAAGCCATTTATCCCTTTTCTCGCCTGTTTTGTGACGGATGCCACAGCCGCCTGCCACGTTCGACGGCTGAAAAAGGAGAGATCGGGGGGGCCTTGGGTAACTGCTTGTTCTGCATACCATAAACCACAACTGTCAGGCCGCTGCGGGCGAGCGAACAGCCCAACTC
>NZ_CAWNYS010000216.1:0-1339 GCF_963878295.1 Aeromonas sp. HMWF014
GTACTGAGCTGGATGAGCAGACCCGCCGTTTCCTCGCCATGATGGCCATCAGCCAGCGCCTGATGGCACAGGAGCTCAAGGTGGCCGAGCGTGATCTGGTGATCCTGGCCCAACCCGGCTTTCACCTCGACATGGCCATGCGCCCGCTGGCCGATGGCCGCATCCTGTTCAACGACCCTGCAGCCAGCGAGGCGCTGATCCAGCAGGTGCTGACCAGCGACGGCAGCCTCAGCGACAGCGAACGCCAGGGTCTCACCGAGACCCTCACCAGCCTGAAACAACAGGCCGAGCGCTGGCACAAGATCCATGCCCTCATCCGGCAGCAGCTGACCGATGCCGGTCTGACCCCCATCGCCACCCCGGGCGCCTTCAGCGTGAACAAGCGGGCGGTGAACTGGATGAACGGCATCATGGGCACGGCGCAGCACCCCTTCTACATCACCAACGCCGCCAGCATAGCCCCCCTGAATCAGGCCTTCGGCGCTTGGTTGAAACGCGATGTGCCCGAGCTGACCACCTACTTCGTGGGTCAGACAGCAAGCAGCACGTGGGCGGGATTTAACCAGGCGGAAGCCCTGCTCAGGGGCAGCGGTGGCCTGGATTGCATCACCTTGCACCACGAGTAGCGAGAACGTGAGCCGGACGTTCAACTGACCGTCATTGGGCTCGAAAGCGGGCTCTGTGTAATTTGCGACCAGCATGTTTGCTGGACCGCTTTTCCATGTTGGACATCCTGTTCAAAGGCGCTGTCAGGAGGCGGTGCTCCGTGCACTAACACGATGAAGTGTTGCCCGGAGCCATCCCTCTTCTGAATCGTCATCCGCTGCGTGCATGCCCGCTCACAGGGAGGCGGCCCTGCATCTGCTGAAAACAGGAGACCCAGGCCGGCGAGATGTTTCATCGCCGGTGAGCAGATCGGCGTCACAGGCAAAAACGGGGCGGGTTAAAGCACCTTGCAGGGCACCCGCCCGGATCGCTTGGGCAGAATGAAGGTGATGCTCGAGGCGATCCCCTGTGGTATCGGCCCAGGCCCCCGACTTCGTCCAGTGCGTCACTGCCGCCATGCTGGCGCGCCGACAGCCTGCCGCCGACCAGTGAAACCGGATAACAAAGAGGGCTCCCCGCGGGGAGCCCTCTTGCTATTGCTGCTGGGGGTGACTCAGGTGTGGATGCTGGCCAGCTCGTGCCGTTTCAACGCCAGCAGTGTGATGAGAAAGGCGGCGGTGGCGATCAGCGCCATGCCGATATAGGTGGCACTGAACCCCGGGGCCAACTCGGCCGGGCTCAGGCTAGCCAGATTGTGGCTGGTGCCGGCCGGCAGGGCGGCATGAAACAGCAC
>NZ_CAWNYS010000217.1:0-6293 GCF_963878295.1 Aeromonas sp. HMWF014
AGCCTGCTCTTGCCACGTACCGTGGGCCATCTGAAGGCGGCCGAGCTGTTGCTGCTGGCCGAGATCATCGATGCAGAGGAGGCGCAGCGGCTCGGGCTTGCCAACCGAGTGGTCGCCGCCGATACGTTGCTCACTTTTGCCCGCGAGCAGGGATTAAAGCTGGCAGCCAAACCGCCCAAAGCCCTGCAAAAGAGTAAGGCGCTGCTGAAACAGGAGCTCAAACAGGCGGTGCACTTCGTCATCGATCTGGAGACCCGCGCCTTCTCCCTCGCCCTGCAGGGGGAAGAGGCGCAACAGCGGATCGCGCAGAGGCTCAAACCCAGAAGTTAGCCCTCAGCTGAGGCGAAAACGACCGAGCAGACGTAACAACACCAGAACGGGGGATTTGGCCCCCCTGCTCTGGCTACTGGCTTGGCGCTTGCTCAGCTGCTACTGCGCGACTGATTGACCCGGCACTGCTTGCCGGGATAGCCGGGTAGCTCCTCCGCCTTGCTGCTGCACGCAAGCCGCTTGGCCTGATGGAGACGATCCGCCAGATTGGCGTCATCGACCGGCAACCAGTCCATCTGCTGGCCGAGCCAGCTGGCCCAGGCGAACTCGACGAAATAGACCTGATCCCGCTTGTCGACATAGCCTGCATCCTGCAGCAAGCCCGCCACGGTCCGGTAGGGGTAATCCGGCAGATCGCCGATCTGGGCGGGCAGCTGCTCGGGGGTCAGCGGCAACCCCTTCTCATCCTTGAGCCAGGCCCAGTGATTGCCCTGCATCTGGCTCCAGAAGCTGGACGTGTCCTGCAGGCGGGCGATCACCTTGACCCGGGCCTGCTTAACACCCGACTGCCACAACGCCTTGGTGAGGTGATGCCTGTCCACCAGCCAGTAGCCACCATCGGGGGCGATGACGATGGGGATCTCTTTCTTTTTCATCAACTTGTCGAGTTGCTTCGCGCTCTTGCCTGCAAGCTCTGCCTGGGTATTGTCGACCTGGATCTGGCCAACGCCGCCCTGGGTCGGGTGCAGCTGATCAATGTTTACCTCGCACCAGCTGCCGACCGGACTCTCACGCTCACAAGGCGCCAGCGCCCAGGCGCCCTGACTGATGGCCAGGGCCAGCAGGATCCATGTTCTCATCGTTCACTCCTCTCCCCCTGACAGCGGGTCAATTAAGGTTCCACACCGTCCCTGAAATAATGGGACTCATACTGGTAGTATGACCAGCAAACGGGATATCATGATTTCCCATCTGTCGGCGATCATTTCTCGCCAAGTTTTCTCCCCGCTTCACACTATTTGAAGGATTAGCCATGAAAGGATGGAGTCCCTTGTTGGCCCTGCTGGGCTGTGCCTGTATCCAGGCAGCCGATGTTCCACCCGGCACTCAACTCGCAGCCGAGCAGGCCGTCGTGCGTCATCTGAAGGATGAACCGGCGAGCCTGAGCCCGCTCAAACTGGTCGGCCTGCCCGAACTGCAGGTATTGCGGGATCTCTACGAGGGGCTGTTGACCCAGGGGCCGGACGGCAAGGTGCTGCCTGGCGTAGCAGCGAGCTGGGACAACAAGGACAATCAGCAGTTTACCTTCCATCTGCGACCGGATGCACGCTGGTCCAACGGTGACAAGGTCAAGGCCGCCGACTTCGTCTACGGCTGGCGCAAACTGGTTGATCCGAAAGAGGCAGCGACCTTCGCCTGGTTTGCCCAGCTGGCCCGCTTCGACAAGGTGGACGAGATAGTGGCCGGCAAGCTGGCCCCCAGTGAGCTTGGGGTCAAGGCCCTCGATGAGCACACACTGCAGGTGACCCTCTCCCAGCCTGTACCCTATTTCCTGAGCCTGCTGACCCACCCCAGTCTGTCGCCACTGCATCAGGCCAGCATGGAGCAATATGGCAACCAGTGGACCCAGCCAGGTAAGCTGGTCGGCAACGGCGCCTTCGTGCTGAGCCACCGGGTGGTGAACGAGAGGCTGGAGCTGACTCCCAATCCCCATTACTGGGACAGGGCCCATACAGTGCTGACCCGGGTTACCTTCGTGCCCATCAACCAGGAAACCGCCGCCACCAACCGCTACCTGGCCGGGGATCTGCACATCACGGAATCCTTCCCCAAGGAGCAATATCACAAGCTGATGCAGCAGATCCCGGGTGAGGTCTATACCCCGGATCAACTCGGCACCTACTACTACGCCTTCAACACCCAGCTGCCACCGCTGAACGATGTGAGGGTGCGCAAAGCGCTCTCCTACACCATCGACCGCGACCTCATCGCCGCCAAGGTGCTGGGCACCGGCGAGAAACCGGCCTATCGCTTCACCCCGGACGTGGTGGCCGGTTTCGAGCCCAAGGCCAACCTGCTCTCCAGCAGCAGCCAGCAGACGCTGGATGAGAAGGCCAAAGCGCTGCTCAAGGAGGCTGGCTATGGCCCGGGCAAGCCGCTCAAGCTGACACTGCTCTACAACACGGCGGAAATTCACAAGAAGATGGCGCTGGCCATCGCCAACCTCTGGAAACAGAAACTGGGTGCCCAGGTCGAGCTCACCAATCAGGAGTGGAAAACTTATCTCGACAGCCGCCAGAGCGGCCAGTTCGAGGTGATCCGCTCTTCCTGGGTGGCCGATTATAACGACCCCTCCGCCTTCCTCGGTCTGTGGGGCTCCCATCACAGCGGCAACATGGCTCGCTTCACCAACGCCGGCTACGATGCCCTGCTGACCAGGGCGGCAAGCAGCCAGGATCCCCGCGAGCGGGCCCAACTGTTCGACCAGGCCGAAACCATATTGCAGGATGAAGCGCCGATCACGCCCATCTATCAGTACACCAATGCCCGGCTCATCAAGCCCTGGCTCCAGGGCTACCCCATCAACAACCCGGAGGACGTGGCCTACAGCCGCCAGCTCTACCTCATCAAGCACTGATGATCCTGCCCGGGGCTGGCCACTCGTCGGCCCCGCTTCCCCCCTGTTCATGCTCACGTTTTCGGCATAAAATACCGCCCTTCACCCTCTCCCCACCCTCTTGTCGTCGGTTTGTTATGCGCTATGTATTGATGATCACCCTGTTGATGACACTGCCCGCCCAAGCGGCCAGCGAGTCACAATGCCGTCAGGCCTTCATCGACTGGATGCTGGCCCAGCAAAAACAGTTCAGTGATCGCAAGGCGAGCAAGATGGAGCGGCGCAGTGCCGAGCGGGCCATCGATCAGGTGCGTGACGAGCTTGCCAGGCAGGAGAGCTTCTGCCAGGCCATGGAGTGGGTGAAGCACAACCGGGATCAAGATCCTCGCTTCACCCCGCGAACGGGCGAGATCCACGACTTTGCACCAGCCAGCTGACGCCACATCATGAAAAAAGCCCCGAACCTGAGTTCGGGGCTTTTTCTATTCGGTAATCAGGGCAACAGCCTCAGTCGACGTAGAAGGTCTGCTGGAAGGTGAGCGTCTGTTGCTGCCCCTCCCCCATGATCTTCAGGGTGAACTGGTAGGTATCCTCATTGCGATAGGGCAGCACCGCCAGATAGTAGATGGCGTCCCCCTCCTTGACCTCCTGGAAGGTCAGAGTACGTAGGGTACCGGTGAGGTTCTTGGCCTCACCCGTGATACCCACCGCCTGCGCCACGCCCTGCTTGTTCTGCACAGCGATATTGATGATGCCGTTGTAGCGACTGCGTTCCAGACCGTAGGCCTTGGCCACGTCCGGAGTGAGGAAACTGGAGTTGAAGGCACTGTAGTGTACCTGCCAGGGGCCCAGTTCCTTCATCTGCTCCGCCCGCAGCGGCAAGGTCATCAGCAGTACCAGCAGGCAGCTTATCCAGGCTGTTTTCATGGTGTCATCCTTCTCGTGTTAACCCTGAGTCTCCAGCAGGGTACTGATCTCGGCGGGGATCTGCTTCGGCGCCTCGATGGCAACCGTCTTGTGCCGTCCCAACTCCCCGCGCACTATGCGAACCTGCCCCTTGGCCACCTTGAACTGCTTGGCCAGATACTTGATCAAGTGGCTGTTAGCCTGGCCATCCACCGGCGGCGCCGTGATGGCCACTTTCACCTCGTCGCCATGCAGTCCGACGATCTGATCCCGACTCGCCTTGGGCTGGATCATCAGATGCAATATCAGCTCGTCCCCTTCCCGCAGGACGGCTGGCATCAAATCATCCACCACAGCTGGCCGAACAGATCACCCAACACATAGTTTATGGCCTGCAGCCCGATAAAAGCGACCAGCACGGAGAGGTCCAGCCCGCCCAGCGCCGGCAGGATGCGACGAATCGGGGCCAGGAAGGGCTCGGTCAGCTGGTGCATCACGTATTCGATGGGATTGCGACCCTGGCTGACCCAGCTCAGGATGGCACGGATCAGCAGCACCCAGAAGATCATGGAGCCCGCCTTCTTCAGCACGGTCAGGGCGGCAAACAGGCTGATGGTGAGCCAGTCGGCCACCAGCACGTTCATGCTCTTGAGCAGTGCCAACTTGGCGAAGGCGATGATCAGCGCCAACAGCACCGAGGCCATATCCAGCCCACCGAAGCCCGGAATGACCCGGCGCAACGGTATCACCAGCGGATTGGTCACCTTGATCACCATCTGGCTCATGGGGTTATAGAAGTCGGCGCGGGCCCACTGCAACCAGATGCGCAGCAGCAGCACCATGAGGTAGATATCAAAAATCGTATTAATCAGAAAATAAGCTGTGTTCATCTGAGCTCCAGCGGTAAGAGAAGAGTGTTCAGAAAAGCGTTTCCATCTCGGCGGCACGTGCGACGGCCGCCTGCATGGCGTGAGCGGTCAGCGGCATCAGCCCCTGCGCCTGGAATGTCTTGATGGCCTCGGCGGTCGTGCCCCCCTTGCTGGTCACCTGCTCACGCAGGGTTTGCAGCGACAAATCGGGATTTTGCTCTACCATGGCAGCGGCGCCAAGCGCGGTCTGTTGCACCAGCAGGCGCGCCTGCTCGGGCGAAAAGCCCATGGCTTGCGCTTCCTCTGCTATCGCTTGCATGAACAGGAAGAAGTAAGCCGGGGCACTGCCCGCCGCGGCGATGACGCCGTTGATGCCAGACTCCTGCGCCACCCAGAGGGTCTTGCCCACAGCTTGCATCATCTGCTCGGCAACGTCGCGATCGGCCTGTTCAACCTCGGGGGGGGCATAGAGGCCTGTCATGCCCAATCCCAGCAAGGAGGGGGTATTGGGCATGGTGCGGATGATGCGAGCGTGACCGCCCGCCATCTCGCCAAGGCGTGCCACCTTGATGCCGGCGGCGATGGAAATGAGCAGCTTGCCCGCCAGCGACCCCAGCTCATCAACCAGCGCACTCAGCATGCCGGCCATCAGCTGGGGTTTGACCGCCAGCACGATGACGTCAGCCTCGCGGGCCGCCTCGGCATTATGCTGGGTGACGCGGATGCCATAGTCGCTCGCCAGCGCATCCAGCTTGGGACGGCTGGGATTGGCGGCGATGATACGCTCGGCCGGATAACCCGCCTGGATCAGGCCGGCAATGATACTGCGGCTCATGTTGCCTGCACCGATAAAGGCGAGGATTCTTTGCTGCATCAAACACTCCTGTTGCTGAAATAGCTGCGGACACCTGCACTGCCTGCGCCGATAAAGGCGAGGGTTCCATATTGCATCAGGTGCTCTTGCTTAGGAATAGTCACGAGCACCGAAGATGGCTGTGCCGACCCGCACCATGGTGCTGCCATGGACGATCGCCAGCTCAAGATCCTCTGTCATGCCCATCGAGAGGGTATCGACGCTCGGGTATTGCCGCGCAAGCCCGGTGAACAGAGTCTGCATGCGTACCATCTGGGCAGCCAATACCACCTCGTCACTGGTATGCTCCGGGATGGCCATCAGCCCCCTTAATACCAGCCGTTCGCTGCGTGAGACCAGCTCGGCCAACCGGAAAATCTCTTGCTCAGACGTTCCGGATTTGCTGCTCTCTCCGCTAATATTGATTTGCAGACAGACATTTAGCGGCGCCAACCCGTCAGGACGCTGGTTGTCGAGACGCTCGATCAGCTTGTCTCTGTCCACACTCTGTACCCAATCGAACCGTTCGGCCACCAGCCGGGACTTGTTCGATTGCAGCGGGCCGATAAAGTGCCACTCGATGTCGCTATATTCCGGCTGCTGGCGCAAGGTATCTATCTTGGTGGCCGCCTCCTGGGCATAGGACTCACCGAAGCGGCGCTGGCCGGCGGCATAGGCCTCGCAAATGGCCTCAAGTGGCTTGGTTTTACTGACCGCAAGCAGGTGGATGTGATCGACACAACGACCCGACTGGCTCGCGGCTTGTACAATACGCTCC
>NZ_CAWNYS010000217.1:6303-11262 GCF_963878295.1 Aeromonas sp. HMWF014
TTAGTGATCTTGTGATGGGAGAATGACAAATCTATGGATATCACAGAGTTATTGGCTTTCAGTGTAAAGCATAAAGCCTCGGATCTACACCTCTCGGCCGGGGTTCCCCCGATGATCCGGGTTGATGGTGAGGTTCGCAAGATCAATTTGCCCGCCCTGGAACACAGGGAAGTGCATGCCCTCATTTACGACATCATGAACGACCACCAGCGCAAGGAACTGGAGGAGAACTTCGAGGTCGACTTCTCGTTCGAGGTGCCCAATCTGGCCCGCTTCCGGGTCAACGCCTTCCAGCAATCGCGCGGTTCGGGGGCCGTGTTTCGTACCATCCCCAGCACGGTACTGAGTCTGGAGGATCTCGATGCCCCCGAGATCTTTCGCAAGATCTCCGAATACCCCCGCGGCCTGGTGCTGGTGACAGGCCCGACCGGCTCGGGCAAGTCCACCACACTGGCGGCCATGGTCAACTACATCAACGAGAACTTCCACCACCACATACTCACTATCGAAGACCCCATCGAATTCGTACACGAGAACAAACGCTGTCTGGTGAACCAGCGGGAAGTACACCGCGATACCAAGAGCTTCAGCAACGCCCTGCGCTCGGCACTGCGGGAAGACCCAGACATCATACTGGTGGGCGAGATGCGCGATCTCGAGACAATACGTCTGGCCATGACGGCGGCCGAGACGGGCCACCTGGTGTTTGGCACCCTGCACACCTCGTCAGCGGCCAAGACCATAGACCGTATCATCGACGTCTTCCCCGGCGCGGAAAAAGACATGGTGCGATCCATGCTCTCTGAATCCCTGCGCGCCGTCATCTCCCAGACCCTGCTCAAGCGGATCGGCGGTGGCCGGGTGGCGGCCCACGAGATCATGATGGGCATACCCGCGGTGCGCAACCTCATCCGGGAAGACAAGATCGCCCAGCTCTACTCGGTGATCCAGACCGGGATGACCCACGGCATGCAGACCATGGATCAGAGCCTCAAGCAACTGGTCAGTCGTGGCGTGGTGGCCTCCCTGGATGCCAAGGCCAAGGCGGTCGACCCCAACAGCGTTTAAGAGCCTAGAACCCAGGGAGGGATAAATGATGAATCTGGATGATCTGCTGACCGAGCTGGTCAAGCGAAAGGGATCGGATCTGTTTGTGACGGTGGGCTCGCCGCCCACCCTCAAGGTGAATGGCCATCTGGTGTCGCTGGGGGGCGAGGCGCTCGACAAGAAGGGGGCGCTGACGCTGGTCAGAGATACCCTCAGTAGCGATCACTTCGAGCGCTACATCCGCACCAAAGAAGCTAACTACGCCATCCACCGCGAGGATCTTGGCCGTTTTCGGGTCAGCGCCTTCTGGCAGCAGGAGTTGCCTGGCATGGTACTGCGCCGCATCGAGACCCGGATCCCGACCTTCGATGAGCTGACCCTGCCCCCCATCTTGCAGGAAGTGGCCATGGCCAAGCGCGGGCTGGTGCTGTTTGTCGGCGCCACCGGTGCGGGCAAGTCCACCACCCAGGCCGCCATGATAGGGTTTCGCAACCAGCATGCCGATGGCCATATACTGACAGTGGAAGACCCGGTGGAGTTCGTGCACCAGCACGGCCGCAGCCTGATCACCCAGCGGGAGGTGGGGATAGACACAGAGTCGTTCGACGTGGCACTGAAGAGTTCGCTGCGCCAGGCGCCGGACGTGATCCTCATCGGCGAGATCCGAAACTCTGAGACCATGGAGTTTGCGCTGCAATTTGCCGAGACGGGTCACCTCTGTCTCGCCACCCTGCACGCCAACAATGCCAACCAGGCACTGGATCGCATCCTCCACCTGGTACCGCAGGAGAAACACCGCCAGTTTCTGTTTGATCTCTCCTTCAACCTGCGCGCCATCGTGGCCCAGCAACTGCTTCCGAGCGTGGACGGTCGCCGCCGTTTTGCGGCCTTCGAGGTACTGCTCAACACCCCGCTCATTACCGACATCATCCGCAAGGGGGAGATGCATCGCCTCAAGGAGGTGATGACCAAGTCCACCGAGCTCGGCATGCAGACCTTCGATCAGGCGCTGTTCACTCTGTTCTGTGCTGGCCAAATTGGCTACAGTGAGGCCCTTGCCCATGCCGACTCGGCCAACGACCTGCGACTGCTGATCAAGCTGTCCGGCCGTGAGCAGCTGGGTGCAGGCACACTCGACAACGTCACCCTGGATGAATGAGGGGCGTGTGTCACCGCTATAAAGGATCGTTATGCTGATTGTGGTTTCCCCGGCCAAAACACTGGATTACGAGTCGCCTCTGGTGAGCTCCCGTTTCACCCAACCCGAATTGCTGGATCACTCAGCCGAGCTGATCACCCGGGCCCGCCAGCTAACGCCGGATCAGATCGCCAGTCTGATGAAGATCAGCGACAAGCTGGCCGGCCTCAACGCCGCCCGCTTCGCCCAATGGCAACCTGACTTCCACCCAGGCAATGCCCGCCAGGCACTGCTGGCGTTCAAGGGAGATGTCTACACGGGGCTGGCGGTGGAGGATTTCAGCGACGCGGATCTCGATTTTGCCCAAGGGCACCTGCGCATGCTGTCAGGTCTCTATGGCGTGCTGCGTCCGCTCGATCTCATGATGCCGTATCGGCTGGAGATGGGGACCCGGCTCGATAACAGTCGCGGCAAGGACCTCTACCAGTTTTGGGGGGATGTGATTACCCAGCACATCAATGCAGCGCTGGCGGCGCAAGGGGACGAGGTGCTGATCAACCTGGCCTCTGACGAGTATTTCAAGTCGGTACGAGCAAAAGCCCTGAAGGGCAGGATCGTCACCCCTGTTTTCAAGGACGAGAAGAACGGCCAGTTCAAGATCATCAGCTTTTACGCCAAGAAGGCGCGTGGCATGATGGCCCGTCACATCATCAAGCACCGGCTGACCGAGGTGGAACAATTGACCAGCTTCAACAGCGATGGTTACTACTTCGTGCCAGAAGAGTCTGACGCTCAGACCCTGATGTTTAAACGCGCCGAAAATTAATTACAGAAAGAGGGAACCAAATTCAGGATCCCCGGGTCTGAATACATGAATCCTCTGTTGTAAGCACTTTTTATCAGCCGACGTTTATACGTCGGCTTTTTTCTGCACGCTATCCGCGAATACAGGCACATTCACCACAGGCAACAAGCAAAACGGCCATCCGAGGATGACCGTTGCAGCAGGCATAGCTTATTTCTTTTTCTTCTTGGCACTCTTCTTCTTGCCATCCTTCGGCTTTTTCTTCTTCACCGGTACCCGCGCCTCTTTGTGCTTGGGACGCAGCTCATCGATCACCCGGCGCTTGAGACGCTCTTCGGTGTAACGCTCAATCTTGGCGACCATGCCCATGTCGTGCGCCTCCACCAGACTGATGGCGCAGCCACGGTTGCCGGCACGGCCAGTCCGACCGATACGGTGCACATACACGTCGGTGCCATAAGGCATGTCGTAGTTGATGACATGGCTGACGTTGGGCAAGTCGATGCCACGGGCAGCGACGTCGGTAGCGATGAGAAAAGGCACTTCTCCCGCATGGAACTTGCGGATCGATTCGATGCGCTTGCTCTGCTCCATTTCGCCACGGATCCAGGCGCAGGAGACGCCGGCAGCCTGCAACTGGCCGGAGAGCTCCGCCAGCCGTTCACGGGTTCTGACAAAGACGATGGCTTTCTGGGTGTCAGGATCCTTGAGGATATGCACCAGCAGGGCCAGCTTGTGGGCGGCATCATCGGCCAGATGCACCCACTGGGTGATGGGGCGACGCTCACTGCGGGGCGGCTCGGCGTGCAGCTCCACCGGCTCGTTGAGGATCTCGTTGGCAAACTTCTCAAGACCAGCCCCTTCCAGGGTGGCGGAGAACAGCATGGTGTGCTTGCGATAGCGCGCCTCGGCCACGATACGGTTCACGTCTTTGATGAAGCCCATGTCCAGCATGCGATCCGCTTCATCCAGCACCAGCACCTCGATGTCGTGGCTCTCGAACTCCTCTTTCTCTATGTACTCAAGCAGACGACCCGGGGTCGCCACTACGATGTCGGTGGTCTTGGTCAGGGCTGGCAGCTGCTCGTCGTGGCTGACGCCACCGATGATGGTCTCGATGCTGAGGTTGGTGTGCACCGCCAACGCCTTGGCGTGGGCGGTGACCTGCAGGGCCAGCTCGCGGGTCGGGGTCAGGATCAGCATGCGGCACGGACCCGGCTTGCGGCGCGGGAAGTCCAGCAGATGCTGCAGGGCGGGCAGCAGGAAGGCGGCCGTCTTGCCGGTACCGGTCGGAGCGGATGCCAGAATATCGCGGCCGTCCAGGGCTGGCTCCAGCACCATCTGCTGGATGGTGGTGGGGCGGGTGAATCCCATCTCGGCCAAGGCCCGGTTGAGGGCTGGATTCAGGTCGAAATCATCAAAGGACTGGCTCATGGCAATACTCGGTCATTAAGGAAACGGCAGATTATAGGCGATTATGTCGTCGGCTCCTATGGTGACTGTGGCTTAGTCGCTATAATCGCCGACCATTTTCTGTGTAGCCGGCATATGGTAGGGGGTCAGATGGGACTAAATAGTGGTTTTACCTTCAAACAGTTTCATATCGAGCACGACCGCTGCGCCATGAAGGTGGGCACGGATGGCATACTGCTAGGCGCCTGGGCACCGGTTGCCAACGCCAGTCGGGTGCTGGACATTGGCACAGGCAGCGGTCTTATCGCACTGATGCTGGCCCAGCGCAGCCGATCCGACTGCCTCATCGACGGGGTGGAACTGGATAGGGATGCAGCGACACAGGCGCGCGCGAATGTGGCCGCCTCCCCCTGGACCTCACGGGTCAACATAGTGGAAAACGCCATTCAAGATTATCGGGCCCCTCCCTACGATCTCATCGTCTCCAACCCGCCCTATTTCGTGGCAGGCCAGTCATTTAGCGATCCGGCCAGGGCGCTGGCCCGCCATACAGGGG